>NZ_JBJJLR010000016.1:0-109893 GCF_046230975.1 Pseudomonas sp. KCJK9058 | reverse complement strand
TCGTTAGTTATACCTTTATCCTCCTTACACTAATTTCACCTTTAATCTTCCTCCCATTCTTAGCCTATCGAATATATTTCATAAAGCGCTTATCAATTTTCTGCTTCAATCGATCAACCCAAAAAATCTACTACCAACGTTTGAGCAAGGTACTCGTATTCGAATGGGCTAACACCGGAGGTGGCATTTTCAAGCGCACCGAATACGGCGGCTCATCATTCAGCACCAGCTATGCCCTCGCCTTCGCCCCCCGCCGCGAAGACGGCAGCCTGCATCAAAAAGACTGCCTCTGGGTCGACAGCAACGAACCCACCGAACCCGGCGTCAAGCATGTCGCCGAAGTGTGGGAATACCTGCGCCACTTCATGGATCACGGCCCGGACAAACTCCCCCCGCCCGGTGAACCCAGCTGGTGGCACAAGCCACTGCACGCCATCTGCCTGACCCCGGCAGAAGCCTGGCGCCACTACGCCCCTTGGCGAACCGGTGAGCCCGGTGAAATGCAGGGCAAAAAGAACTGGCAATTGCCGTTCTGGGCCGTGCTGTTCCCCTACAACCTGACCGTCGCCCTCTGTTGGTACTGTGTCTGCAAGCTTTTCAATGTCCGTGCAGCACCACCACCGGCGGAGGCTTTCGAAGGGGGGCCTGCTAAGCCCGAATAGTTACCACCTGAAGTGGATAGGAAGAGAACGCTAAGCGCCTGGATGGCAAGGCGGCAAGACAGAATGAGGATGGCGCCCAGATCAAAGGGCTGTAGGACGGCAAGCCAGCGTCCACAGGTTCGGCACAAATCTCAAGAGCGGTGCAATACCTGTGGCGTTGGCTTGCCGGCGATGATTGGGCGCAGCGCCTGTCAGGCGAACTTGGCCCGGGCCGCGTGCAGTTTCTTGTAGCTGTCGATCAGGCGCAGGTGGCGATCAAGGCCTTCGAGCTTCATGCTGGTCGGGGTCAGGCCATGGAAGCGCACACTGCCGTCCACCGAACCCAATACCGCGTCCATGCGCGCATTGCCGAACATACGGCGGAAGTTGGCTTCGTAGTCATCCATCTCCAGTTCGTCATCCAACTGCACTTCCAGCACCACGTTCAGCGCCTGGTAGAACAGGCCGCGGTCTACGGTGTTGTCGTTGAACTGCAAGAATGCCTCGACCAGTTCCTTGGCGTCCTCAAAACGCTGTACCGCCAGGCAAATCAGCAGCTTCAGCTCCAGAATGGTCAGTTGGCCCCACACTGTGTTTTCATCGAACTCCACGCCGATCAGCGTGGTGATGGTGGTGTAGTCATCCACATCGCAATTGTCCAGGCGCTTGAGCAGCAGCTTCAGCGAGCGGCTGTCGAGGCTGTGCAGGTTGAGGATGTCGGCACGGAACGACAAGGCGCGGTTGGTGTTGTCCCAGATCAGGTCCTCGACCGGGTAGATTTCCGAATAGCCCGGCACCAGGATGCGGCACGCGGTGGCGCCAAGGTTGTCGTACACCGCCATGTACACTTCCTTGCCCAGGTCTTCGAGGATGCCGAACAGGGTCGCGGCCTCCTGCTGGTTGGAGTCCTCGCCGTGCCCGGAGAAGTCCCACTCGACAAATTCGAAGTCGGCCTTGGCGCTGAAGAAGCGCCAAGACACCACGCCGCTGGAGTCGATGAAATGCTCGACGAAGTTGTTCGGCTCGGTCAGCGCGTGGCTTTCGAAGGTGGGTTGCGGCAGGTCGTTCAGGCCTTCGAAGCTGCGGCCCTGCAGCAGTTCGGTGAGGCTGCGCTCCAGCGCCACTTCCAGGCTCGGGTGGGCACCGAACGAGGCAAACACGCCACCCGTGCGCGGGTTCATCAAGGTCACGCACATGACCGGGAACTCGCCCCCCAGCGACGCATCCTTGACCAGCACCGGGAAGCCCTGCTCTTCCAGGCCCTGGATGCCGGCGACGATCGCCGGGTATTTGGCCAGCACCTCTTGCGGCACGTCCGGCAGGCACAACTCGCCCTCGAGGATTTCGCGCTTCACTGCCCGCTCGAAAATTTCCGACAGGCACTGCACCTGCGCCTCGGCCAAGGTGTTGCCCGCGCTCATGCCATTGCTGAGGAACAGGTTTTCGATCAGGTTGGACGGGAAGTACACCACCTGCTGGTCGGACTGGCGCACGAACGGCAGCGAACAGATGCCCCGCGCCGTGTTACCCGAGTTGGTGTCATACAGGTGCGAACCACGTAGCTCCCCATCAGGGTTGTAGATCGCCAGGCAGTGCTCATCGAGGATCTCGGTCGGCAGCGCGTCGCGCGGGCCCGGCTTGAACCACTGCTCGTTCGGGTAGTGCACGAACGGGGCGTTGGCCAGGTCTTCGCCCCAGAACTGGTCGTTGTAGAAGAAGTTGCAGTTGAGGCGCTCAATGAACTCGCCCAGCGCCGAGGCCAGCGCAGCCTCCTTGGTGGCGCCTTTACCGTTGGTAAAGCACATGGGTGACTGCGCATCGCGTACGTGCAGCGACCAGACGTTGGGCACAATGTTGCGCCACGAGGCGATCTCGATCTTCATCCCCAACCCGGCGAGGATGCCCGACATGTTGGCAATGGTCTGCTCCAGCGGCAGGTCCTTGCCGGGGATATAGGTGCTGGTGTCCGACACCGGCATCAGCAACCCCTGGGCATCAGCATCGAGGTTGTCGACCACTTCGATCACGAACTCAGGGCCGGTCTGCACCACCTTTTTTACCGTGCAGCGGTCGATGGAGCGCAGGATGCCTTGACGGTCCTTGTCGGAGATGTCTTCGGGCAGTTCGACCTGGATCTTGAAGATCTGGTTGTAGCGGTTTTCCGGGTCGACGATGTTGTTCTGCGACAGGCGGATGTTTTCGGTGGGGATATCGCGGGTCTGGCAGTACAGCTTGACGAAGTAAGCCGCGCACAAGGCCGAAGACGCCAGGAAATAGTCGAACGGGCCGGGGGCCGAACCATCGCCTTTGTAGCGGATAGGTTGGTCGGCGATCACCGTGAAGTCATCGAATTTGGCTTCGAGACGGAGATTGTCGAGAAAATTGACCTTGATTTCCATGCGGGATTACCGTGATTTAAGCGTGCAAAACGAAATTGGCCGGCATTATCCGGGTTTTCGTTGCGCAAGTCCTGTTCAACGCCGACTGCAGGCTTGATTTTTCGAAGCTGGCTTGCGTATTCCGCCGGATTACTTGCCTGATCCTCTGAAGCCACCCCCGCCACCAGACCAACGGTCATCCTCCTGTGCTAGCGTTTCTGCACCGGGGGACAACGTATTCCCCATGCAGATAAAACACAGCGACAACAACCGTGACGGGCAGGTGAAACCATGGAACTACGCATCAACCAGAAGACCTATCAGGTCGAGGCGGACGCCGACACGCCCCTGCTGTGGGTAATCCGCGATGACCTGGGGCTGACCGGCACCAAGTATGGCTGCGGCTTGGCCCAGTGCGGCGCCTGTTCGGTGCTGGTGGACGGCAATGTGGTGCGCGCCTGCGTTACCCCGGTGGCCGGTGTGGTGGGGCGTGAGGTCACCACCATCGAGGCGATCGAAGCCGACCCCGTCGGCAAACGGGTGGTCGCCGCCTGGGTCGAACACCAGGTGGCTCAATGCGGCTATTGCCAGTCTGGCCAGGTCATGGCAGCCACGGCGCTGCTCAAGCACACGCCCAAACCCAGCGATGCGCAGATCGATGCAGCCATGGTCAACCTGTGCCGCTGCGGCACCTACAACGCCATCCATGCCGCCGTGCATGACCTGGCCCAGGGGGAGCAGGCCTGATGAACACGCCAGTCGATACACCCGTCGAACTGCTCAGGCTGCAGCGGGGCGAAACGGTCAACCTGTCACGTCGGCGCTTTCTTGCCGGCACCGCAGTCGGTGCCCTGGTGCTAGGTTTCGGCCTGCCCATGGGCTCGGCCCGCGTACAGGCAGCGGCCGCCGCTGCGGCAACTGCGGAACGCGGCACCCAGGTGCCTGCATTTCTGGAGATTCGCCCGGACGGCACGGTGCGCCTGCTGAGCCCCTTCATGGAAGGCGGGCAAGGCCCTTTCACCGCCATGGCGCAGATTGTGGGTGAAGAGCTGGATGTCGACCCGGCCCATTTCGTGGTCGATAGCGCACCACCGGGCGAAGCCTACGTGGTGATGGAGAACGGCATGCGCATCACCGGTGGCAGCATGTCGGTGCGCATGAGCTACCCGACCATGCGCCGTCTGGGCGCGCTCGCCCGGGGCATGCTGCTGCAGGCGGGCGCCGAACACCTGGGTGTACCAGTCGATGAGCTTTCTACCGCACCGGGTAACGTAGTACATACCACGACCGGACGTTCCGTACCCTACGGTGAGCTGGCCGGTCGCGCCATGGACCTGCCGGTGCCCGACCCGGCCAGCGTCAAGCTGCGCGACCCCAGCCAGTTTCGCTGGATTGGAAAGCCCGTACGCCGCCTGGATGCCTACGACAAGTCCACCGGCAAGGCCCAGTACTGCATTGACATCAAAGTCGACGGCATGCTCCACGCGGCCGTGCAGCATGCGCCGCGCCTGGGCATGACGGTTGGCAGCCTGCGCAACGAAGACCAGGTCAAGGCCATGAAAGGCGTACATTCTGTGCATCAGCTGCCAGGCGCCGTGGCCGTGGTCGCCGAGCGCTGGTGGCACGCCAAGCGTGCAGTGGAGGCGATGCAGGTGGACTGGAAAGAACCGGCCGCCGACAGCAAAGTGCGCCCGATGCCGGCCGATTTTTCCAGCGACGCCTGGCGCGAACACCTCGCGACGGTGCAAGGGCCGTCCCGTGATGAAGAGAACGAAGGGGATATTGCCGGCGCCTTGGCCAACGCCAAGACCCAGGTCGAGGCCAGCTACCACAACCAGTACCTGAACCATGCCCAGCTGGAGCCACCGTCCGCCCTCGCCCGCTTCAACCCGGACGGCAGCCTCGACGTCTGGCTGCCCAACCAGGCCCCGGACATGTTCCGTGACGACATTGCCAGACGCACCGGCCTGGAGCCTGCACAAATCAACCTGCACTCGCCGCTGCTGGGCGGCTTCTTTGGCCGCCACTTCCTGTACGACTCTGCCAACCCCTACCCGCAGGCCATTGCCCTGGCCAAAGCGGTTGGCCGGCCGGTGAAGCTTATCTGGAGCCGCGAGGAGGAGTTTTTGCGCGATGTACTGCGCCCCGTCGCAGTGGTGAAGTTCCGCGCCGGGCTGGACGCAGACGGTATGCCAGTGGCGCTCGAAGCGGTAAGCGCCACCGAGGGCCCAACCGAGGCCCTTGCTGGAAAACAAGGGGAGAAGATCGACCCGACCGCGCTTGAGGGGCTGTCAGGCAAGTCCTACGCCATCGCCAACAAGCGCATCGCCCAGATCTATGTCAAAGGCCCGGCCATGCTCGGTTACTGGCGCTCGGTAGGTAACTCGCTGAACGACTTCTTCTACGAATCATTCCTGGACGAACTGGCCGACAAAGGTGGCAAGGACCCGTTTGAACTGCGCCTGCACCTGCTGCGCGACAACCCGAGACTGACCAACCTGCTGAACGCAGTGGCCGACTTGTCCGGCGGCTGGAAGCGCGGACCGTTCACCGCCGAGGATGGCAGCAAGCGCGCACGCGGCGTGGCCATGGCCTCACCGTTCGGCTCGGAGGCTGCGGTCATTGCCGAGGTTTCCATCGACAACGGCCAGGTCAGGGTGCACGACATCTGGCAAGCCATCGACCCAGGCAGCATCGTCAACCCGGCGATCATCGAGCATCAGGTCAACGGCGCCGTCGCCCTGGGCCTGTCGCAGACGCTGGTGGAAGAAGCGGTGTACGTGGATGGCAAGCCGCGCGCACGCAATTATGACCTGTACCCGATCCTGCCGCCTTCGCGCATGGCCCGGGTGCATGTGCGCATCATCGAAAGCGGGGCGAAGATGGGCGGCATCGGCGAACCACCGCTGCCCGCCGTTGCCCCGGCCGTGGCCAATGCGGTCGCGCAGCTCACTGGCCAGCGCGTGCGCAGTTTGCCATTGAGCCGCCACACCTTCAGCTGATCGCACAAGGGACGCCTCATGACCCATCGTTTCGCAAGAACCGCTGGCTGGCTGGCGCTGCCGTGCCTGGTCGCGGCGGGCCTGCTGGCCTGGTATGTCACCCGTGAACCCGCATCGCCGTTTGCCGATGCACAGGCCACTGCTGCCGACCCGGCGCTGGTCAGCCGCGGCGAATACGTAGCCCGGCTCAGTGACTGCGTGGCCTGCCATAGCCTGCCGGATGGCAAACCGTTCGCCGGCGGGCTGGAAATGGCCACCCCGCTGGGGGCAATCCACGCCACCAACATCACCCCCGACCGCGACAGCGGTATCGGTAACTATACCCTGGCTGACTTCGACCGCGCCGTGCGCCAGGGTGTGGCGCCGGGTGGCCGACGCCTGTACCCGGCTATGCCTTACCCGTCCTACGCCAAGCTCAGCGATGATGATGTCAAGGCGCTGTATGCGTTCTTCATGCACGGCGTGCAACCGGCGCGGCAGGCCAACCTGGCCAGCGACATCCCCTGGCCGCTGAACCTGCGCTGGCCCATCGCCTTGTGGAACGGCCTGTTCGCCGCCACCACGCCTTACACCGCCAAGGCCGGGCAGGATGCACAGTGGAACCGTGGCGCCTATATCGTCCAGGGCCCCGGGCACTGCGGCAGTTGCCATACGCCACGCGGCCTGGCCTTCAATGAAAAGGCGCTGGATGACAGCGGCAAGCCGTTCCTGTCCGGCGCACTGCTCGACGGCTGGTATGCACCCAGCCTGCGTGCCGACCACAACACCGGGCTGGGGCGCTGGAGCGAGGCCGAGATCGCGCAGTTCCTGAAGACCGGGCGCAACCGGCATGCAGTGGTATATGGTTCGATGACCGAGGCGTTCAACAACTCCACGCAATTCATGCGTGACGACGACCTGGCCGCCATCGCCCACTACCTGAAGTCGCTGCCCGGCGACCCTCAACGTGACGGCGCACCCTGGCAATACCAGGCCGAATCGCTAGCGACGCGGTTGGACAGCCCAGGAGCGCGCACCTACGTGACACGCTGTGCGTCATGCCACGGCCTGGACGGCAAGGGCCAGGCCGAATGGATGCCGCCCTTGGCCGGGGCAACCTCGGCACTGGCCAAGGAGAGCGCCTCGGCAATCAATATCACGCTCAATGGTTCGCAGCGGGTGGTGGCTGCAGGGGTGCCGGACGCCTATCGCATGCCGGCTTTGCGCGAACAGCTGAGTGATCAGGAGATTGCCGACGTGCTCAGCTTTGTGCGTACGGCCTGGGGCAACCAGGGGGGTGCGGTGGATGCACAGGCGGTAGGCAAGCTGCGTGAGCATACCGACCCGGCCAGCAGCAGCCCCATCATCTTGCATATGCGTTGAATTGGAGTGGCACATGTACCGACGCGAGGCTGCCCCCAACAAAGACCGCGCAGCACATGAGCCACTCTGTCACTGCCACCGCTCCAGATTCTGTTTCAACCACTGTTCGGGCAAGGCCCCGCCAACGATCTTCGCCATCTCCCGCGCCAGCGCCTCACGCAGCGGTGGCCGGTTGCAAGGCGACTCACGTGAGATTGCCAGATACAACCCTTCGCTGGACACGGGTGGCTGCAACACCTGCACAGTGGCTGCGATGCCCAATGTGCGCGCCAGCGCCATGCCAGGATACTGCTCGTACACCACGTAATCGCTGCGCTTGTGCATCAGCTTCTCGAACGCCTGCCTGGCAGTGGGCACCGCTTCGAGGGTGAGATTGGCCTGGGCGTATTCATCGAATTGTTGGCCGTGGCTGTTGTTGACCAGAGTGCCACCCTTGCGGCCTTTGAGGTCGGCCCATTGCTGGTAGGCAAAAGCATTGTCCTGGCGCACCCAGATGACGCTAGGGGTGCGCAAAAATGGCGGGGGGATGAAGTCCACATGCTGCCGGCGCGCTTCGGTCAGGAAATACCCGGCCATCAAGTCGATCCGCCCAGTGCGCACTGCTTCCTGGGCTCGCGACCACGGCCCGGCGTAAACCACCTCTATGTCCAGCCCCAGCTGCTTGCCCAGGTATTTGAGCAGGTCGGCATTGGCACCGATCAGTCGTTGAGGGTTCAGCGGGTCGCGCCACAAGTACGGGGGGTATTCCGGGTTACCTGTGGCGGTCAGCCGTAGGCAGGCATCATCCGCTATTGCAGCCCGGGGCAGCAGTGACAGGCACATCAGGAGCAAGACGTGGCGAAAGCAACGCTCGATCATCTACGACCCTCGGCACATGAAACACCCGGCGATCCGGCGTAGTAGCCAAAGGCTGCCACCTGCCGTGGTCGCCTGCAGCTATCATCTGCGCGCTGTAGACAGTCTGGACCATCAGCAACCCGCAGACGAGCCTTTCATCGTCCCGTTGATAAATCTGCCGAAGGACAGACAGTGAGCGCCAGCACGGCCGGCGATAAACTGGGCGTTTCAGGCACCCTGCCGTCGCATCGCCAGGATCGCCGCGCCAAAACCGATAAAGGTGGTGCCCACCACCCGGTTCACCCAGCGCGACAGCGACGGCCGGGTCAGCACCCCTTTGGCCCGCGCAGCCAAGGCGGCATACGCGCTCAGCGAAGTGAGCGACAAGGCCACGAAAATCCCGGTCAAGGTCAGGAACTGCGGCAACAGCTCAGCCCCTTGGTCGATGAACTGCGGGAACAGTGCAGTAAAGAACATGGTCGCCTTCGGGTTGGTCACTGCAGTGAGAAAGGCCGATTTGAACAGCTTCAGCGGCGTGGGCCGCACCTTGGCTGAACGCTCTGCGGCATCCTGCTCCAGCATCGGGCTCTTCTTCAGCAGTTGGCGCGCCCCCAGGTAGAACAGATAGCCCGCCCCCAGGATCTTCACGGCATTGAACAGTACTTCAGAACTGGCCAGCAGTGCGCCTAGCCCCAGCATGGCCGCTGCCGACAGACAGAACAGACCCGTGCCATTGCCCAGCGACGACCAGATCGCGCTGCGCTGGCCATGGGCAAGGCTGTTGTTGATAGCCATCAAGGTGGCAGGGCCGGGGCTGGCGATCGCGATGGCGGCGACCAGGGTGAACGCGAACAGCGAGTGAGAATCCATTTCAGGCTCGGCAGACAATCAGGAAAGGCTGCGTGAATTGCACGCAGGTTCAGCTGGCATTCTGCCGCTTGGCCGCCTTCTTGGCGATAGCCTTCATTCGCGTCGCCGCCCGCTGCACAGTGGCCATTTTCTCGGGCCGCTTCATGCCCCGCCACTTGCGGATTTCGTCACGGGTACGGCCGCAGCTCACGCACAGTTCGCTGTTGAGCTGGCATAACGAGACGCAGGGGTTGTCGATGTCTTTGGCCATGCAACTGCTCAGCCAGGCAGCTCTGCACGCGCACGTTCGCCTGCGCTGTGGAACACCTGGCGCACTTCCTCGGCCTTGACCTTGGTTACCGACCTGGCTGCCAGCAACTCTTCGACTACGCGCAAGCCCTGCTCGAGGGCTGTGGCCAGTTGCTCGGCGTCGGAGGCGTCAGCGATATCACCCAGATAGGGAGCAATGAGATACACGTAACGGTCCTGCAGCTTGAGCGCTTCCAGCGCGTCGAGGGCTTTCTGGAACCGATCGGCAGCGGCAGGGCTCATGCTCAATTTATCGAAATGAATCAGGCTCACACGGTCAGTGGCCATTATGACGAATCTCCGTTTCCTGGTGCGGCCAGGCCCACAAGCAGCAGCGCTTCTACGATGCTCGTATGTGCGGGCCCGGGTTATGCCCATCAGGGTACCAGAAGCCGAGGCAGAAAGGGCCACTGCCCCCAGAACTAAAAGTATTTGCCAAGTCGCGTAATGGACGCCCCAGGACGTTATGGGGACATGAGCCGCCATTTGCTGCGCAGGATAATCCCGCCAGCAATCCACCCCGCCGAGGCTGTCATCGCGCTCGGCAGCCCACACAACAACAAGCCTGCGCGCTCAGGCAGACACAATGGGGCCTCATCATACATGGCAAAGGAACACATCCCCGAAACACTCGATCTTGGCGTCACAGACCCCTCGAAAACCGCAGAAGCCCGCCAGGACCGGCATTTCGAGGGCAAGCTTGACTGGATCGTCTTTGGTTTCACCAGCCTTCTGGCCATCGCCTTCGTGCTCTGGGGCTTCCTCAACCAAGCCAGCCTGGCCAGCAGCGCCTCCAGCGCGCAATCCTGGGTCATTCTCAATTTCGGCTGGTTCTTCGTGCTCACCTCCTCCCTCTTCGTGGTGTTCGTGCTATGGCTGGCCGCCAGCCGTTACGGGCGGGTACCGCTGGGCCGCGATGGCGAACAGCCAGAGTTCCGCACGGTGTCCTGGGTAGCGATGATGTTCAGCGCCGGCATGGGCATCGGCCTGATGTTCTTCGGCGTGGCCGAGCCGCTGTCGCACTACATATCGCCGCCGCCCGGCTCGGCCAGCGGGCAGACCAGCGAAGCGATGCAGGTGGCAATGGCCACCACCTTGTTCCACTGGACCCTGCACCCTTGGGCCATGTACGCCATCGTCGGCCTGGTAATCGCCTACGGCACCTTCCGCCGTGGCCGCTCGCAGCTGATTTCCGCCGCCTTCCGACCCCTGATCGGCAAGCACGCAAACGGTCCTCTCGGCCGCCTGATCGACATGATGGCAATCTTCGCCACGCTATTCGGCTCGGCCGCCTCGCTGGGCCTTGGGGCGCTGCAGATTGCCGGCGGCCTGGAATACAACGGCTGGATCGAAAGCCCCGGTAAACTGTTCTACATCTCGATCATCACCCTGCTGACCATTGCCTTCGTAACCTCGGCGGTGTCGGGCATCGGCAAGGGTATCCAGTGGCTGTCCAACACCAACATGGTGCTGGCACTGGTGCTGGCGGTGTTCGTGTTCATGGTCGGGCCGACGCTGCTGATGCTCAACCTGCTGCCGACCTCGCTCGGCATCTACATCAAGATGCTGCCGGAAATGATGGCCCGCACCAACGCCAGCGGCGGCGAGCAGATGAACAGCTGGCTGGCCGGCTGGACCGTGTTCTACTGGGCCTGGTGGATCTCCTGGACGCCTTTCGTGGGCATGTTCATCGCCCGCATCAGCCGCGGTCGCACCATTCGCCAGTTCGTTACCGGGGTGCTGCTGGTGCCAAGCCTGGTCAGCCTGGTGTGGTTCACCATCTTCGGTGGCGCCGCCATCGAGGCCGTGCGCGAGGGCGCCTTCCAGCTGGCCAACGGGGCGGTCAACAGTAACCACGCGCTGTACCAGTTGCTGGACAGCTACCCGCTGGCCTCGGCAACCTCGGTGCTGGTGATGATCCTGGTGGGCATCTTTTTTGTTTCGGGCGCCGACGCCGCTTCGCTGGTGATGGGCACGCTGTCGGAACACGGCACCACCGCGCCATCGCGACGCACAGTGATTTTCTGGGGGACGCTGACCGGTACGGTGGCGGCGATCATGCTGGCGATCGGCGACCCAGGTAACCCTGGCGAGGCGCTGACCGGGTTGCAGAACCTGACCATCGTCGTGGCCTTGCCATTCGTGGTGGTGATGGTGCTGCTATGCCTGGCGTTGTACCGCGACCTGCGCAAGGACCCGATGATGCTGCGCCACCTGCGCGGCAACGAGCTGATCGAGAAGGCCGTACTGTATGGTGCGGTGAAGCATGGGGAGGAGTTCTACATTGTGGTGCAGGAGAAGAAGGCATCGGCCAAGACAGCGGCAGAGGCTGAAGTAACCAGCAACTGACGGCGTCAACCCGAAAACCACGGGCTGCCACGCAGCCCGTTCGCGATTCGAGGCCGCGCCTGCTGAAACACAGACCCGCTTCAACCTTTCAACGCCGCCGCTATCTTCGCCACATCAATCTTGCCCATCTGCATCATGGCCTCGAACGCACGCTTGGCCGCCGCACGGTCGGAATGGCCGATGGCTTCGATGAGGATGCGTGGAGTGATCTGCCACGAAATCCCCCATTTGTCCTTGCACCAGCCGCAAACGCTGGCCTCGCCGTCGTTGCCGACAATGGCCTCCCACAAGCGGTCGGTCTCTGCCTGGTCCACGGTACTGACCTGGAACGAAAATGCCTCACAGTGCTTGAAGGCCGATCCACCATTGAGCCCCACGCACGGGATACCCATTACCGTGAATTCCACGGTGATCACATCGCCCTGCTTGCCTGAAGGGTAATCGGCGGGTGCCTGGTGCACAGCGACCACCCGGCTATCGGGGAAAGTTCGGGCATAGAAGTTCGCCGCCTCTTCGGCAGCGTGGTCATACCACAGGCAGACGGTGTTCTTGGCAGTCATGGTCTTGCTCCAAGATCGAAGGTGAGCCTTGAGTCTAGCCCCATAGCCCCGGCGTACCGGTAGCACCTGACCACCTGATGCAAATGCAGGTTTGATAGGCGATCAAGCCGATAAAAAAAGCGCCCCAAGCGGAGCGCCAGAAAATCCACCCAAACCAAAGGAGCAACAAGGTTGCCAAGGTGGAATCACAGAATCGACAACGGGTACTCCACGATCAGCCGCACTTCGTCCAGGTCCGACTCGAACGCCGTGGCCCGGGTGGTGGCCTGGCGAACCCGCAACGACAGGTCCTTGGCCGCGCCCGTCTGCACCACATACTTCACCTCGATGTCACGCTCCCAGCGTTTCTGGTCGGTCAGCGGGTTGCCCGCAACGTCACGGCGCATGTAGGTGGCGTTGGCATTGGAGTAGTCAGCATCGGTACCCTTGCCGTAGCGTGTCATGAACGACAACCCGGGTACGCCGTAGGCAGCCATGTTCAGGTCATAACGCAGCATCCACGAACGCTCCTTGGGCGCGTTGAAGTCGCTGTACTGGATGGAGTTGTCGAGGAAGATCGAGTCGGACTGACGCAGGTAGTCGAAGTCGTCGTCGCCGTTGTTGCGCTGGTGCGTCAGGGCAAGGGTGTGAGCACCAAAGCGCACACCCAGCTTGGCGCTCCAGATGTCGTTGTCAAAGGCGCCCAGGCGCTGCTGCCCTTCATCCACAGCCTTGTAATAGTTGAAACCGCCAATCAGCGCCAGCGCCTCGCTCAGTGGCCAGCTCAGGCTGGTGCCGGCGTAGTACTGGTTCCACGCGTCCTTGAGCCGGCTACTGAACAGGCTGACGCTGACATGCTCATTGAGGCTGTAGTCCCCCCCACCATAGGCGATCCAGGGCGAATCGACCGGGCCGCCATAGAAGGTCACGAAGTTCTCCCGCAGGTCGCTGGACATCGGCTGGCTCATGGCATGCAGACGCCCGGCTTGCAGGGTAAGGTCCTTGATGCTGGTGTTCTCCAGGGTCACCCCACGGAAGCTTTCCGGCAGCAGCCGCGAGTCGCCAGCCGCCACCACCGGGTTGGCCGGGAACACATCCCCCACTTTCAGTACCGTGTCGAACAGTCGTAGCTTGGCCGCGCCCCCCACCTTGGTGTATTCGTCACGTGCCTGGCCGTCGCGGTCAACCGGCAATACGTCGAAAGAACTGCGCCCGCCGTTGCGGCCGCCGCCAGTGTCGAGCTTGAGGCCAAGCATGGCAAACGCATCCAGGCCAACACCTACGGTGCCCTGGGTGAAGCCCGACTCGAATCGGGTAATCACGGCATGCCCCCAGGCCTCGGAGTAGCCGTTGTCAGGTTGTTTGCTCGGGTTGTGTGTGGGGGCCACAGAATCGCGATTATCGCGGTTGAAGTAGAAGTTGCGGTTAAGCACGCTGAGGGTGCTGCCCTCCATGAAGCCGTCCGCACTTTTTTCTGCAGCAACAACCTGGCTGCCAACGCCGGCCAGCGCCAGGCAAGCAGCCAGTGTCAGGGGTGATCTGCACGTCATCCGATGCTCCTTGAACGTCGCATTTGTTGTTATGTCGGCGGGCCAAGATTGACGGCCGGCAGATAACGCCAAGGTGATCGGCGCATTACAATTGCGTCATCGGCAACGCAGCGCTCTGGGGCGGGCACTGCAACATTCTGCAGACATTTCCGACACTAGGCAGTGAACCTGCTGACAAAAAAACGGTCTTTCGCTGACGGTCAACTCACCGACCGGTTCATCGGCCCAGTCACCGGGCCTACTTTTTGTCCTGTTTCAGCGAAGACCCAACATGCCCGATTCCCGCCCAAATGCTTCCGCCCTCCCTGCCCTGCGCATCGGCCTGATTGCCGCCCTGGTGGGCCTTGCCGCCCCCGTGCACGCCGAAGAGCCTGCCAGCGACGCACGCTGGGTCAGTGACAGCCTGAGCACCTACGTGCGCAGCGGCCCGACCGACGGGCACCGCATTGTCGGCACGCTCAAGTCCGGGCAGAAGCTGACCCTGCTCGGCAGCCAGGGCAATTACAGCCAGGTGCGCGGGCAGAACGGCGATGTGGTGTGGATCCTCAGCAACGACCTGCAGGCAGTGCCCGGGCAGAACGAGCGCCTGCCGTTGCTCGATGCCCAGGTCACCGAACTGACCGGGCAGTTGAAGACCATCGACGACAGCTGGAAGAACCGCGTACAGGGCATGCAGGAAACGCTTGATTCGCGCAAGCAGCTGATTGACGAGTTGGAGGCACGCAACAAGGCACTGAACGAGCAGCTCGATCAGAGCCAGTCGGACCTGCGCGATACCCAGGCCCGCCTGGGGGATGAGAACAAGCAGGTGATGATGCGCTACATGGTGTATGGCGGCAGCATTGCCGGTGCAGGCTTGCTGGCGGGGCTGATCCTGCCGGCACTGACCCGTGGGCGCAAGAAGAACGATCGCTGGTTCTGAGTTTGGCAAGGCGTCGGGGCTGGAACGTGCGTACCTGCCACAGGTCTTGCCGCAGCGCAATCGCCCCTACAGCAACCGTTCCAGCGCCTCCAGCACATACCCCGTGGCCCGCTCCACCTGCCCTTCCCGACAAGCAATACCCAGCTGCCGCCACAACCCCGGCCGCAGCGGTCGGCGGGCAATGCGCCGGTCCAGTTCGGTCGCCTCCCCCTCCTGCGGCAACAAGGTCGCTCCATACCCGGCGCCGACCAGGCTTTTGATCGCATCGTTGTAGTTCAGCTCGATCCGCGGTTCGGGGTACAACCCCGCCGCTGCAAACCACTCGCCGGTAACCCGCGACAGCTGGGTGGTGCTGTCGTTGAGAATCAACGCCCGTTGCGCCAGCCAGGCCGGGGTGATCCTGGCCGGTGGCTGCCAGTCGGCCGGCACATACGCCAGGATCGGGTCGCGCCGCCAGGGGGTAACCATCAGCCCTTTGCCGGCCACCTGCGGCAAGGCCACAAGGCCGATATCCAGTGTGCCCTCACGCAAGCGCGCGAGCGACGCCTGGGAGGTCAGCACCTGAACCTGCACATCGATCCCCGGGTGCTCCACACGCAGGCGCGCCAGCGCCTGCGGCAGCAAATGGGCGATGGCACCGGTGGAGGCGCCCAGCCGCACACGCCCGGTCAACCCTTCGACCTGCCGGCGTACTTCGTCCAGCGCCAAGTCAGCGTCCGCCAGCAGGCGTCGGGCACGCCCCAGCAGTGTTTCACCGATGACAGTAGGCCGCACCTGGCCGCGGGTGCGGGTGAGCAACGGGGCGCCGATACGCGCCTCCAACTCGGCCACGTGCAAGCTGATGGTGGGCGGCGCCAGGTTAAGCTGGCGGGCGGCCTCGGCAAAGGAGCCCAGGTCGGTGATGACCACCAATGTGCGGAGGCGGTCGAGGCTGATTTCGCGCATTGTTCAGAGCCGGCCCTTTTGCGGGTAAACCCACAGGTTCACCACGCGTTTCAAAACTCATTCAGAAAACCTGAATGTATCAATCATCATATTCAAATTTTCATTACCAACGCTACGGGCGAGCATAGGCTATCTTTCCCCAACCGGACCCCGAGCATGCACACCCCTGTTGTTTTCATCGACGGCGACCAAGGCACCACAGGCCTGCAGATCCATGCCCGCCTGCAGGGCCGTAGCGATCTTCGCCTGCTGACCCTCCCCGAGGCCGAGCGCAAGGACCCGCAACGCCGCCGCGAAGCGATCAACAGCGCCGACATCGCCCTGCTGTGCCTGCCCGACGACGCCGCCCGCGAGGCCGTGGCCGCAATCCACAACCCACAGGTGCGGGTGATCGACGCCAGCTCGGCGCACCGCACCACACCAGGCTGGGTGTATGGCCTGCCGGAGCTTGACGAACAGCAAGCCGAGCGCATCGCGCAAAGCACGCGTGTCAGCAATCCCGGTTGCTATCCCACCGGCGCCATCGCGCTGCTGCACCCATTGGTCAAGGCTGGCTTGCTGCCTGCGGACTACCCCCTGAACATCCACGCCGTGTCTGGCTACTCCGGCGGTGGTCGCGCGGCGGTCGAGCGGCACGAACAGCCCGGCGCCGCCAAAGCGCCGGCGCTACAGCTGTATGGCCTGGAGCTGGCGCACAAGCACGTACCGGAGATCCAGCAGCACGCGGGGTTGTCGGCGCGGCCGATGTTCATGCCCGGCTATGGCGCCTACCGCCAAGGCATCGTGCTGAGCATTCCGCTGCAGCTTCGCCTGCTGCCTGGACAGGTCAGCGCCGCGCAGCTGCAAGCCTGCCTGGAACAGCATTACCAGGGTGCCCGCCATGTCCAGGTGATGCCTCTGCATCAGGGCGGCGCTGCGGCAAACCTCGACCCCGAGGCATTGAACGGCAGCAATGACCTGCGCCTGGCGCTGTACGCCAACCCCGAGCATGGCCAGGTACTGCTCACCGCAGTGTTCGACAACCTGGGCAAAGGTGCCTCTGGTGCTGCCGTGCAAAACCTCGACCTGATGCTCGGTGCCTTACAGGCACACGGCTGATGCGGCAAAACCGGTTAGACTGTACACCCGCGCCAACACAGCGCGGGTCGTATTCTCATCCGCCGGAGCCCCCAGATGTTCATCCTGAGCCGCCTCGACAGCGTGCCACCCGAATCTTTCCAGAACCAGATCCGCGAGCTGGTCATTCACAATGTCGGCGAATTGAGCAGTGTCGCCATCGCTGTCGACAACCCGCTGTACCCGCTGTACCAGTACGGCGTCGGCATGGAAGTCCACCAGTACCTGCAAGCGCTGGACGGCACCCGCGGTCTGGCCGTGGCGCTTACCCTGGCGCTGGATGCCGAAGCACCGGACCAGTTGCTGGGCTTTGCGCTGTCGCTGCCAGCCCAGGACGATGGGCAGGCCTGTGCATTGGCCTTTCTGGCCGTGTGCGCCAGCCATCGCCGCCAGGGCATCGCCCGTGCTCTGCTGGGCGACCTGCGCTCACGCCATGCCTGCGTGGAGCTGAACGCCTTTGCCAACCAGGTGCCGTGGTTCGAGGCGATGGGCATGCAAGTGGTGGCCGCCAACGGCCCGCAGGTGCTGATGAGCAGTACCGGCCACCCCAGTGGTGCGCTGATCGGGCGCCTGGACATTGCGCCGATTTATCAGACGGCTGAAGTGCTGCAGATTCACACCTATCTGCTTAACCAGCAGGGTGAGGATGCGATGATCGAAGCGGAGCAGATGCGCGATGAGCGGCTGGATGAGCTGACCGCTCAAGCCCGGGAATGTGTGCGCCAGCGCAAGACCGTGCATTGATCCGATGGCCTGTTCGCGGGCTTGCCCGCGCCCACAGGAATACCGTAAGGCCCAAGGCCGGTGATGTACCTGTGGGAGCGGGCGAGCCCGCGAAGAAGCCCCATTGGCCTTTCAGCCATGCACCCAGCGCCGATGCAGCCCACGCGCCAGGGCATCCAGCACAAACCCCAGCACGCCAATCAGCAGCACCATCGCCATCAGTTCGGAATACGCCAGCCGGTCGCGGGTATCAAGAATGAAATACCCAAGCCCCGCACTCACACCAAGCATTTCGCACGGCACCAGCACAATCCACAGAATACCGATGGCCAGGCGCACGCCCGTCAGCACGTGACCGATCACCCCCGGCACGATCACCTTGCACAAAGTTTCCCAGCGCGTTGCACTCAAGCTGCGGCTAAGTTGCAGCCAGCGCGGGTCCAGTTGACGCACCCCTGCCGCCGTATTCAGCAAGATCGGCCACAACGCGGCAAACGCCAGCAGGAAGTAGATCGGCTGGTCACCCACGCCCATCAGCATCACCACCACAGGCATCCACGACAATGGCGATATCATGCGCAGAAACTGGAATGCTGGCGTGGTCGCCGCCTCCAGGTGCCGGTAGCTGCCTACCAGCAAGCCCAGCGGCACACCCATCAGCAGCGCCAGCAGCAGCCCAATCAGGATGCGCTTGAGGCTGACCCAGATATGCCCATAGACCTCGCCCTGCCCCAGCAGCTCGACCAGGCTGGCCAGGGTTGCCGCCGGCGAAAAGCGCGCCGACAGGCCGTCGGCCTGGCCGAACAGTGCTACACCGGCCCACCATAACAGCAACAAGGCCAGCAACCCGACCAGCCCAAGGCCGGCATGTACGACATGGGTGCGCATCAGACCGCAAACTCCTCGCTACGCTCGAAGTTGTCGGCAATGCCGAACACCGACGGGCCACCCACTGTCGCGATGGCATTACGCACGAAGCGATCGTCGACCAGGTCGCGGGCGGCATACGCCGGATCCAGCCCGGCAAGGAAGGCATTGTCGCCTTCGATCAGGGTGGTTTTCAGGCGCTTGACCAGCTCTTCGGTGTAACTCGGGAACGGGTATGGCTGGAAGTCGATGCGCTTTTCGTCCCACTGCTGATGGCGAATGGCACCACTGGCAATGTAGCCAGCACGGTCTTCGGTGGCGGGCGCCAGGACCTTGGTCAGCACCGCGGGCTCGTGCGGGGTGTACTTGTTGGGGCCCGCCCTGGACAGCAGTGCGGCGGCTTCGGTGCGATGGTCACGAGTCCATTGCTGGGCCTTGACGATGGCGTTGACCACTTTCTGCGACCACTCCGGGCGGTTATTCAGGTCATGCTCGTGCATGAACACCACGCAGCACGCATGGTTGCGCCATACATCGCCGGTAAAGCGCTGCACGCGGCCCACCTTGAGGTTCTCGGCCAGTGCGTTGAACGGCTCGGCAACGATGTAGCCGGCAATGCGCTTGCTGGCCAGAGCGGGTGGCATGTCGGACGGTGGCAGCACCAGCAGGTTGACTTCGTTGGCGGCCAGTTGCGCATTGGCCGGCTTCGACACTGGCGTCAGGCCATTGTCGTTGAGCAACTGTTGCAGTACCACATTGTGGATCGAGTACCAGAACGGAATGGCCACTGTCTTGCCACCGAGCTGTTTCACGTCGGATATATCCGGCGCTACAGTCAGGCCAGAACCGCCCACGTGGTTCCAGGCCACCACCTTGGCTGGCACCTTGCTGCCATAGCGCGCCCACACCGTCATCGGCGAAAGCAGGTGGATGACATTGACCTGGCCGGAAATGAATGCCTCGATCACCTGCGCCCAGCTGCGCAGCAGCACCGGGCGCTCGGCCTGGATGCCTTCGGCCTCGAACAAGCCGTTGTTATGTGCCACCAGCAGCGGCGTGGCATCGGTGATCGGCAGGTAGCCGATACGCACCGGCGCGTCCGGCTCGGCAGCGGCACGCGCCTGCAAGCTCGACAGCAACGGCAATGCACCGGCAGCAGTGAGCATGGCGCCGAGCTTTAGGAAGTCTCGACGCGAAGAAGAAGAACAGCAGTCATCCATGCACATGGACAGCCTCCGAGGGCAAAGGGGTTGGGGTAGGTTCGACTGTGCGGCTTGCCCGCCGAAGGGTTTTGAGGATGTCTATGCGCAAGGCCCCCAGCTCTTCGACCCTCTGCGTGCGCGGTTGCGGCAGGTCGATGTGCCACTGGCCAAGGATGTGCGCTGGGTGGTTGCCCAGTAGCAGAACCCGGTCTGACAGCAGCAGGGCTTCGTCGATATCGTGAGTGATCAGCACGGCCGCGGTCTTGTGCGTGGCAATCAGTTGCAGCAGCAGCTGCTGCATGTCGGCGCGGGTCACCTCATCCAACGCACCGAAGGGTTCATCCAGCAGCAAGACTTCGGGCTGGCGTGCCAGGCAGCGGGCCAGCGCGGTGCGCTGGGCCATGCCGCCAGACAACTGCGCCGGGTACTGGCCACGCGCGTGGGCCAGGCCCACAGCCGCAATCGCATGGTCGATGCGTGCACGGCGTTCGGCATCCGCCAGCTTGGGCTGACGGGCGAAGTCCAGGCCGAAGGCGACGTTTTTCTCCAGGCTCAGCCATGGCAGCAGGCTTGGGTCCTGAAAGGCCACCGCCAGACGCGGGTGCGGCCCCTGCAGCGGCTGGCCGTGCAAGCTCACGCTACCGCCGCCAGGCTGCTGCAGGCCTGCCAGCACCCGCAGCAGGCTTGACTTGCCCACACCACTGGGGCCAAGGATGCTCACGACTTCACCTGGCGCCAGCTGCAGGTCGAACTGCGCCAGCACCTGCTGCCACCCCCCCTCACGCGGGTAGCCCAGGCGGATGTCACGGGCCTCCAGCAACACTGCGCTCATGCAACGCCCGCCTGGCGCTGCAGTTCGGCGCGCAATTGCACCAGGCTGGGCGTGACGATCGGCACGAAGGCCGACTCCCGCCAGCGGCGGGCAAACCCTTCGCCGTATTCGCTGAGGTAAGCCTTGCCACCACTGGCCTGCAATTCCAGTTGTACTGCGTCGGCAGCACTTTCAGCCAGGATGATGCGCAGCTTGAACAAGGCCGCCGGCTGCTGCTGGAAGCGACCGTCGAGCAAGCCCTGCTTGAGTTCGCTGACGGTGTTTTCCAGGCGTTCGCCAAGCACCTGACGGGCTTCGTCGAGGAACGACGCTCGGCCATGCAGGTGCGCGTGAACCTCTTCCAGCGCCCGTCGCGCCAGGCCGATGGCCATGCCACATTGCAGCGCCAGGAATGCCGGGCGTACCCGTGGCAGGAATTCGCGTGCATTTTCATGCAGCAGCCAGTCGCGTGCCAGCGATACCTGGTGAAAAGCCAGTGCTGCCGTGTTGCTCGACTGCAGGCCCATCAGTTGTAGATCATCAGAACGCTCCAGGCCTTGAGCGTCGGAAGGAATGGCCAGCACAAACGGCGCGCCGCCGGCTTCATCCTCGATGGCCGCCGCCACCACGAAGCCGCTTTTACGCAAGTTGGTCACCCAATGCAGTCGCCCTTCCAGGTGCCAGCCATCGGCTGCCGGGCGGCCACGCACCTGCAGCGCTTCGATACCGGACAGGAACTTCATGGCGTTGGACAGCCCGGTGGCACCGGCCAATTCACCGGTCAACAGGCGCGGCAGCAGGCGCTCACGCAGGGGCTGGTTGGGGCTGTGCAGCAGGTATTCGATGAAGGCACGCTGGCCCCAGCAGACGAAAGCCGCAGCCAATGAGCGGCTGGCAATGGCGGCGATGGCCTCGACCACATCGGTCACCTGCCCGCCCGTACCGCCCAGCGCTGGGTCGACCCCCGTGCGCAACAGCTGCGATTCTGCGATCTGCGCCAGCACCTGCTGCGGTTCGCACAGGCCCCGGTCGATGGCCTCGGCATTGGCATCCAGCCAGTGTCGAAATGCACAATCTTGCATGGTCTTGCTCCTTTGATAACGCCGGGGCCGCTCTGCGGCCCGTTCGCGGCACAAGGCCGCTCCTACAACGGCCTGGTAAGGGCCATTATCACAGGTGGGCTACGCAGAAGGCTGCCAGCGGTATTTGCCAAGCTCTTCGTTGAGAGGCGTCTGGGCGAAAACATTAGCAAAGTTGCACAGGGTTGCGAGACTTACGCCCAGAATCACCTCCAATGCGTTGCCTTCACTGAAGCCGGCCTCACGGAAGGCCTGGTAGGTGGCTTCGCTGACATTGCCACGGGTGGCGATCACTTCGCGGGCAAAGGCGGCCAGGGTTTCGTAGCGGGCGTTGGGGAGTTCGCCACGGGCACGCAGAGCATCGACCACCTCCTGCGGCAGCTTGGCCTTGTTCAGCGCGACGGCGGTATGGCCGGCCACGCAAAAGTCGCAGCCATGCTGGGTGGCCGCGATCAGTTGCACCACTTCACGCTCGGCCAGGCCAAGCTCAGACTTGCCATTGAGTGCCGAAACGGTCACGTAGGTTTCAAGCGCCGCCGGCGCGTTGGCCAGCACACCGAGCAGGTTGGGGATGAAGCCGGAATTCTTCTGGGCATTCTCAAGAAACGGCCGTGCCGCTTCCGGGGCGCTCTGCAGCGTGTGTAAAGTAATGCGCGAGGACATGCAGTGATCTCCTTTGATGAGTGTCACTACAGTCTGTTGGTTATAAGAACTACCCTCCATATTCATCAGTCGCCTTTCCTTGTTCCTGAGTCTTTGTATTAGATGATTTCGTCCAGCCACCTTGTCGATTGGTTATTAGAGGGCCTGGAGCTCGATGCCAGCCTGTTTCATGTCGGGCGCTATTGCGGTGGCTGGCATGCCAGCACCCAGGGCATGGGCTGCGCCAGCTTTCACCTGGTGGTGCAAGGGCATTGCTGGCTGCACATTGACGGCCAGCCGCAACCGGTGCGCCTGGAGAAGGGAGATGCCGTATTCCTGTTGCGCGACCTTGCCTATCGCTTGTCCAGCGATCAGGACCCGGTCGACGCCTGTGCCCAACCGCGCCAGGCCATGCAGTCGCTGGATAGCGAAGCCAGCGACGGCGTCGGGCTGGTTTGCGGCTTCTTCCATTTCCAGTCCGGCCTGTCTTCACTGATTGTCGAAGGCCTGGCCGACTGGATCCTGCTGCGCGCCGAAGACCCCGCCGGCAGTGCGGCGCGGGCGCTGTTCGAGCTCATTCTGGAAGAATGCCGGCGGGCCGCCGGCCCGTCGCAGGCGTTGCTGGAGCGCCTGACGCACCTGTTGTTCCTGTACGTGCTGCGCCAGCAGGTCATTGCCGGGCAGTCACTGGGCGGGCTTGTCGCCCTCGCTCGCCAGCCAGCGTTTACCGGGCTGCTGGAGCAGTTGATCGAACAACCGGGGCAAGCCTGGACGCTGGAGAGCATGGCCGCCTGCACCGGCTTATCGCGGTCTGCGTTTTTCAAGCGCTTCAACGAACTGGCGGGGCAATCGCCAGGGCAGGTGCTGCTGGCACTGCGCATGCGCCATGCCAGCCAGTTGCTGCGGGCGGGTAATACCGTGGAGCAAGTGGGTGCGCAGGTGGGGTATCAGTCGGTGGCGGCGTTTACCCGGGCGTTTGCCAAGGCCATGGGGGTGCAGCCTGGGGCCTATCGGCGCCAACACGAAGGGCGCTGATCGGCGTACTTCCCTACTCGCGCAAAGGCCGGTTCGGGCAAGCCCTTCACACCTGGTCTACCGGAATATCCCCAGCCCCCTTGGCCTCCCGCCGCTCCCCCATCCAGGCATCGACCTGCTGGCCAAATTCAGCCGGGGCCTTGCGCCCGAAGCGCATGGCCAGGTCCAGCACAGTCTGCTGTGCCAATGACGCTTCCATGCACTTCTGCGCCCCCAGCATCACTGCGTGGATCGCACAGGTACCCTCGGTCGCCCAACGCGGCGGCGAGCCGTCGAACAAGGTGCAACGCTCGCGCACCTCGCGGCAATCGAAGATCTTCTTCGGTCCATCAATGGCATGGACGATATCCAGCACGCTGATCTGCGCCGCCGACCGCGCCAGGCGGAAGCCGCCGCGCACGCCTTCGGTGGCCACCACCAACCCGGCACGGGCCAGCTTGGTGAAGACCTTGGCCAGGTATTCCTGCGGCACGCCTTGCAACTCGGCCAGGTCGCGCACGCTGGAATCACGAGTTTCACCGCGCTCGTCGACTAAAAACAACAGGCAATGGATACCGTATTCCACGCCAGCACTGTAAAGCGACATTCAAATCTCCGACCGATTTTGTCGTACATGTTACGCCGATGCCCCGGCACTGACAAAACAAGGTGTCAAAAGGTAGCTCCACCGCAAAGGGAAAAGCCCTTGCCGAAGATAACTACGACTTATATAGTCGTAGTTACTCAAAGGCCATACAGCTGGCCCCCGATGCCCTCTTCGAACCTTGCGGAGCACCTTCATGAAATCCAACATCCTGATCATCGGTGCCGGCTTTGCCGGTGTCTGGAGCGCCCTGAGCGCTGCCCGCCTACTCGACCAGGCGCAACGTGCCGACCTCAGCATCAGCGTGCTGGCGCCACAGCCGGAACTGCGCATTCGTCCGCGCTTTTACGAGGCCGACGTGCATGGCATGAAGGCACCTCTGGGTGATCTGTTCGAGGCTGTGGGCATTCACTTCTTCCCGGGCAACGCCGACAGCATCGACACCGAAGGTCGCAGCGTCAGCTATACCGATACCCACGGCCAGCCACAGCACATCGCCTACGACCGCCTGATCCTGGCCGCAGGCAGCCAGGTTGCCCGCCCGGCAGTACCAGGCCTGGCGGAGCATGCGTTCGATGTCGACCAGATGGAATCGGCCATGCGCCTGGAGCAGCATCTGATCGATCTGGCCGCCCTGCCCGCTTCGCCAACTCGCAATACCGTGGTGGTGTGCGGCGGCGGCTTCACCGGCATCGAGACCGCAACCGAAATGCCTACTCGCCTGCGCTCGATCCTCGGGGCCGACGCGGCATTGCGGGTAGTGGTGGTCGACCGTGGTGCGCAAGTGGGGGCGGCATTGGGTGAAGGGATCACACCGTCGATTGTTGCCGCGTGTGAACAGGCCGGGGTCGAATGGCTGGCCGGCGCTTCCGTGGTGGCTGTCGATGCTGCGGGAGTCACCCTGGACAACGGCGAGCACATCGCCAGCAACACGGTAATCTGGACCGTTGGCGTCAAGGCCAGCCCGTTGACGGCGCACGTTGCCGGCGAGCGCGATACCTTCGACCGGCTGAAAGTGGATGGCCATTTGAAAGTGCTGGGCCAGGAGCACGTTTACGCCACCGGCGACACCGCCTGGGCTGCGGTGGATGACCTGGGCAACCATGCCCTGATGACGTGCCAGCACGCCATCCCCATGGGCCGCCACGCCGGCAACAACGCCGCCGCCGACCTGCTCGGCCTGCAGCCGGTGCTGTATCGCCAGCCCAAATACGTCACCTGCCTGGACCTGGGAGACTGGGGCGCCGCTTTCAGCGAAGGCTGGGAGCGCGAACTGAAGCTGCACGGCCAGGAAGGCAAGGCCCTCAAGCGCCAGATCAACTCGGTATGGATTTACCCGCCAGCGGCTGACCGCGCCTTGGCGCTGGCTGCGGCGGACCCAATGATCGCCATCGTTTAACGGCATTTTTCTGACAAAACCGTCAACAATTGGCGGTTTTGTCAGTTTTGGCCGTTACATTGAATGGCTGTTCAATAATGATGGCCATATGGCATCATTGAAATCAAAAAAGTCACGAGGGTGAGACACACAAACAACTCCGCAGCGCATCAAGAGCCTGGCGCCATACCGGTGACCCGGCCATCCACCCAAGCTCCTGAGGCCTGCACGCCACCGTCAAGGAGCATTCCATGCAGTTACGGAATTTGAAGATCGGCATTCGCGCTGCAAGCGTGTTCGCCCTGTTGGGCATCCTGGTCCTGTTCATGGGCTTGATCGCACTTTACGAAACCCGGCAGATGGACAAGGCCACGGATGAAATCCGGGTGACCTGGATACCGGCCGTAATAGCCCTCGGTGACATGAGCACCAACCTCGGGCGTGCCCGCGCCGTCACCTTGCGTGCCGCGCTGGACGACAACCCCAGTGACCGCGAGCGCAACCTGCAGATGCTCAACGGCATCAATACCGAGCTGAATAATGCGCTGAAGGATTATGCCGACACGATCATCGCTGCCGATGACCGCGCCCTGTTCAATGCCTTCAGCGCTGCTTATCAGCACTATTTCGAATTACAGACCCGTGTGCTGCAAGACATTCAAGCTGGGCGCATGGACGATGCCAAGCAGCAGATCAGCGGCTCGCTGACTCAGCGCGCCGACAGCATGATGCAGGCCATGGCAGCGTTGATCGCTTATAACGGCACAGGTGCCGAACAAGCCTCGCAGCGCAGCAGCGACGTAGCGGACGAAGCGTTCACCGCGCTGGTTGCCTCACTGGTGGTGATCATGCTGGCCCTTGCCGCCATCGCTACCGTGCTCACCCGCAGTATCGTCGTGCCGCTGGCCGATGCACTGGCTGTGGCCGAGCGCGTGGCGACCGGCGACCTGACCCGGGAGATACGGGTAACCGGCCGCGATGAGCCGGCCATGCTATTGCGCGCCCTGAGCCGGATGCAGGGCAGCCTGCGCGATACCATTCGCCAGATCGCCGCGTCCTCCGACCAACTGGCCTCGGCCTCGGAAGAACTGCACACCGTCACTGAAGACACCAGCCGCGGCCTGCATCAGCAAAGTGCAGAAATCGACCAGGCCGCCACGGCGGTGAACCAGATGACTGCGGCAGTCGAGGAAGTGGCGAACAACGCGGTCAGCACTGCTGATGCTTCCAAAGGCGCTGACCAGACCACCCGCGATGGCCGCGACCAAGTCAACCAGGCGCTGGCATCCATCCAGCATCTGGTAGCGGATGTGACCGGCACATCGGTTGAGATCGAGCAGCTGGCCAGCAACGCCAACGAGATCAGCCGGGTGCTGGACGTGATTGGTGCAATTGCCGGGCAGACCAACCTGCTGGCACTGAACGCCGCCATTGAGGCGGCACGGGCCGGAGAGGCAGGACGTGGGTTTGCCGTGGTGGCTGACGAGGTACGCGCCCTCGCCCACCGTACCCAGCAATCGACGGCAGAGATCGAGCAGATGATTGCCGGTATCCAGAACGGCACCGAGCGGGCGGTAACAGCAATGCACAGCAGCCAGGGTCGCGCCACGGGTACGCTGGAAGTGGCACAAAGCGCAGGGCAGGCGTTGGAAGTGATTGCCGAGGCCATTGCTTCGATCAACCAGCGCAACCTGGTGATTGCCAGTGCCTCGGAAGAGCAGGCGCAGGTCGCACGCGAGGTGGACCGGAACCTGGTGAATATTCGTGACCTGGCGATGCAAACGTCGGCGGGCGCGAACCAGACCAGTGCGGCGGCGCAGGATCTGTCGCGGTTGGCGGTGGACCTGAACGGGATGGTGGCGCAGTTCAAGGTTTGATCCAAAAACAGCCGGGGCCGGATTGCGGCCCCGGCTACAGCAACAGCGGTCTATCAGTCGTTGACGCTTACCACCCGCCCCGCCTTCTCGACAGCCTTGCCGCGCGTCGCCAGGCAGTAGTAAAGCGGCACGGTCACCAGCAAGCCGAACAGCCACGACAGGTCAGCCCCTTCGACAATGTTCGAGTACGGCCCCACATACAGCGAAGTATTGGCAAACGGCAGCTGCACCAGGATGCCGCAGGCATAGGCAATGATCGCGTGGTGGTTGAAGCGGCCATAGATGCCGCCGTCGGCACTGAAGATCGAGGCGATGTCGTACTGGCCCTTCTTGATCAGGTAGAAGTCGATCAGGTTGATCGAAGCCCACGGTACCAGCACCAGCAGCAGCGCCAGGATCAGGCCGATGAACTGGCCGATGAAGTCCGCCGAGGCATTCAGTGCCACCATCCCGCAGCCCACCAGAATGATCGAGGCCAGGATCACCCGTACCCTGATGCTCGGCGTCCACTCGGCCATGAAGGTCTGGATCGCGGTCACGATCGACAGCACGGCGCCGTAGAGGTTGAGGGCGTTGTGGCTGATGATGTTAAGCAGGAACAGCACCATCAGGATCGGGCCCAGCCAGCCGGTGGCCTGCTTCACCGCATCCATTGCGTCGGTGCCTTCCGGCACGCACAGCACCGCCACCGTACCAAAGCTGAAGCACAGGATGGTGCCCAGGGTGGCGCCGAAGTAAGTGGCCCAGAACGGCTTGGCAATGCCCACTTCACGGGGCAGGTAGCGCGAGTAGTCAGAGGTGTACGGCGAGAAGCTGATCTGCCAGATCACACCCAGCGACACGGTGGCAATGAAGCCCGACAGGTTGAACGCGCCACGGCTGAAAAAGTCAGCCGGCAGATCCTGGACGAACATCATGATGAAACCGGCCAGCAACGCCGAGCCCATCACCCAGGTACCGATGCGGTTGAGGATATGGATGAAGCGGTAGCCGATCACGCCAATGGCAGTCGCACTCAGGGCACCGATCACGATCGCGCCGGGCATCGGCACGCTCGGCGCGATGCCGTGAATGGTCTTGCCCGCCAGGACGATATTGGAAATGAAGAAGCCGACATAGATCAGCGCGGTGAAGAACACGATCAGCAAGGCACCGTAGCGGCCAAACTGGCCACGGCTCTGCACCATTTGCGGAATGCCCAGCTGCGGCCCCTGTGCAGAGGCCAAGGCGATGACCACGCCCCCGACCAGATGGCCCAGCACGATGGCGATCAGACCCCACAACAGGTTCAGGTGGAACACCTGGACCACCATGGCGCCGGTCACGATAGGCAATGGCGCAATGTTGGTACTGAACCAGAGGGTGAACAGGTCGCGCGCCTTCCCATGGCGCTCGGCAGGTGGAACGTAATCGACCGTGTGATTCTCGACAAACTGGTGTTGCGACGACGGTTGGGACATGGTTTTCAGCTCGAAAGGTCGTTTTTATCTTTGTAAGGAAACCGCATCAAGGCGGCCTCTCAGCTGCGGACCATATTATGGTATTCCAAACTTTTGACAACACTGATCCGCATGAAAAAACGGCCACTGATCCGCTTGCAAAACCCCTGCGACAAACCGCCTCACCGCTCAAGGCCACGGTTTTCGTGGCTTTGGGCCGTTCATCGCGAAAACTCAGGGTTGAAAATTCCGCTTGCAAAATAGGTATTACGGTATACCATCAGACACATCAACGATAAAAACCGCGGACCACCGCAGCCCTTCAGAGGTACTCCCGATGATCGACGCAACTGTCTACAAGAACGTTCTGGGCTCCTTCCCGTCCGGCGTTACCGTCATCACCACCCAGGACGACGACGGCTCGGTCGTCGGCCTGACCGCCAGCGCCTTCTCCTCCCTGTCGATGGACCCGCCGCTGGTGCTGTTCTGCCCCAACTACACCTCCGACTCCTACCCGGTACTGATCAAGCAGAAGCGCTTTGCCATTCACCTGCTGTCCGGTGAACAGCAGGCTGAAGCCTACGCGTTCGCCAAGAAGGGCAAGGACAAGGCCAGCGGCATCGAGTGGACCCTGAGCGAACTGGGCAACCCGATCCTGGCCGGTGCCACCGCCGTCATCGAATGCGAACTGTGGCGTGAATATGAAGGTGGCGACCACGCCATCATGGTCGGCAAGGTACACAACCTGATCGTCCCTGCCGAAGCGCCACGGCCGATGGTGTACTGCCGCGGCAAGATGGCCAGCCTGCCGGCCTTTGCCTGAAGCCTGCAGTTGGACGCAGCCTGCTCCCACACTGAAGCCCGATTGACTGACGGGCAATAACAAGCGTTGAGGAAAAACCCATGAAATTTTCGTTGTTCGTACACATGGAACGTTGGGATGAACAGGTCAGCCACCGCCAGCTGTTCGAAGACCTGACCGAACTGACCCTGATGGCCGAAGACGGCGGTTTCAGCACCGTGTGGATCGGCGAACACCACGCCATGGAATACACCATTTCGCCAAGCCCGATGCCGCTGCTGGCCTACCTGGCCGCGCGCACCGAGAAGATCCGCCTGGGCGCTGGCACCATCATCGCGCCGTTCTGGAACCCGATCCGCGTCGCTGGCGAATGCGCCCTGCTGGACGTGATCAGCAACGGCCGCATGGAAGTGGGCCTGGCCCGCGGCGCCTACCAGTTCGAGTTCGACCGCATGGCAGGTGGCATGCCGGCCACCGACGGCGGCAAGGCGCTGCGCGAGATGGTGCCGGTGGTGCGTAAGCTGTGGGAAGGCGACTACGCCCACGACGGTGAAGTCTACAAGTTCCCGACCTCCACCAGCGTACCGAAGCCGTTCAACGCCACGCCGCCTATGTGGATCGCCGCCCGCGACCCGGACTCGCACAACTTCGCCGTTGCCAATGGTTGCAATGTCATGGTCACCCCGCTGATGAAGGGGGACGAAGAAGTGCTGGACCTGAAGAACAAGTTCCAGGCCGCCCTGGACAACAACCCAGGCGTGCCGCGCCCGCAACTGATGGTGCTGCGCCACACCCATGTGCACAGCCCGGCTGATCCGGAAGGCTGGAAGGTCGGCGCCCAGGCGATCTCGCGCTTCTACCGCACCTTCGATGCCTGGTTCGGCAACAAGACCACCCCGGTGAATGGCTTCCTGGAGCCGAGCCCGGAGTCGAAATTCGCCGAAGTGCCGGCGTTCCAGCTGGAGAACATCCGCAAGAACACCATGATCGGCACGCCGGAAGAGATCATCGCACGCATCAAGTACTACCAGGAACTGGGCGTCGACGAGTTCAGCTTCTGGTGCGACAACAGCTTGCCCCACGCCGAGAAGAAGAAGTCGCTCGAGCTGTTCATCAAGGAAGTGGTGCCGGCGTTCGCCTGAATTCCCATTGCCTGAATCATTGCGGGACGCGCCCGCTCCCGTGGGCCCCTTCGGCCTGCGTGAGCGGGCTTTTTTTTGAAACCTGTGCAGTCCCTGTGGGAGCGGGCAAGCCCGCGAAGAGGCCAGTACAGACAACAGAGAAATCAAGGCATCAGGCCACCTTTCGTCCCCCGACAAGAGAAATTTCCTGACACCTCTTGCACAACAAATATTATGGTATACCATCAGACAACAAGAGCTGATAACCCTCACCAGGAGCCATCCATGAGTTTCGAAATCCGCAAGATCGTCACCTACTCCGAAGAGACCCGCATCGAAGGCGGCAAAGCCACCGACAAGCCGGTGACCATGGTCGGCCTGGCCGTCGTGATCAAGAACCCCTGGGCCGGTCGCGGTTTCGTTGAAGATCTGAAGCCGGAAATTCGCGCCAACTGCTCGGAGCTGGGTGCCCTGATGGTCGAGCGCCTGACTGCTGCCATTGGCGGCGCCGACAAGATCGAGGCCTACGGTAAGGCCGCCGTCGTCGGCGCCGATGGCGAAATCGAGCACGCCTCGGCCGTCATCCATACCCTGCGCTTCGGCAACCACTACCGCGAGGCGGTACAGGCCAAGAGCTACCTGAGCTTCACCAACAAGCGCGGCGGCCCAGGCACTTCGATCCAGATCCCGATGATGCAGAAGGACGACGAAGGCCTGCGTTCGCACTACATCACCCTGGAAATGCAGATCGAAGATGCCCCGCGTGCCGATGAAATCGTCGTGGTCCTGGGCGCAGCCGATGGCGGCCGCCTGCACCCGCGCATCGGCAACCGTTACATCGACCTGGAAGAACTGGCTGCCGAAAAAGCCAACGCTCAATAACAACAACCAAGACGGGCCGGGGCGTGGCGTGCTTACCCGCCGCGCCCGACCTTCAAGGAGCGCCCTCCATGATTCAGCCTGTCGCTGAACGCACACCTGCCGGCACCAGCTATCTGGATGTCGGCCAGGGCCAACCCGTGGTGCTGATCCACGGCGTGGGCCTGAACAAGGAAATGTGGGGCGGTCAGTTCGTTGGCCTGGCCAACGACTACCGCGTCATCGCCTACGACATGCTCGGCCACGGTCAAAGCCGCGTACCGGCCGCCGACACACCGCTGGAAGGCTATGCCGACCAGCTCGCCGAACTGCTTGACCACCTGCAAATTGCACAAGCCACCGTGATCGGCTTCTCCATGGGCGGCCTGATTGCCCGTGCGTTCGCCCTCAATTACCCGCAGCGCCTGGCTGCACTGGTTGTGCTCAACAGCGTGTTCAACCGCACCCCCGAGCAAAGTGCCGGGGTGATCGCCCGCGCTGCCCAGGCGGCGGAGCTGGGCCCAGACGCCAACGTCGATGCTGCCCTGGACCGCTGGTTCAGCCGTGAATACAAGGCTGCCAACCCCGCCCAGGTCGCCGCCATTCGCCAGGTGCTGGCGAGCAACGACCCGCAGGGCTACCACACCACTTATTCGCTGTTCGCCACTCAGGACATGTACCGCGCCGACGACCTGGGCAGTATCCAGGTGCCGACGCTGATCGCCACCGGCGAACTCGACTCGGGCTCCACCCCGGCCATGACCCGCCAGCTCGCCGCCAGCATTCCTGGCGCACGCAGTGTGGTCCTCGCCGAGCAACGGCATATGATGCCAGTGGAAGCACCGCGTGAAGTCAACAAGATGCTGCTGGACTTCCTCACCCAAGCCCGCACCCTCACCGAATCCGCCAAGGGGATTGTTGCATGACCCTCGTTCGTTTCCAGATGTGTATCGACGGCCAATGGCGCGATGCCCAGAGCGGCAAGACCTTCGACAGCCTCAACCCGGCCACCGCCCAGGCCTGGGCGCAACTGCCCGACGCCGATGAAGCCGATGTGGAGCTGGCCGTTCAGGCCGCTCAGCGTGCCTTCGACAGCAAGGCGTGGCGCAGCATTACCGCCACCGCGCGCGGCAAGCTGTTGCGTCGTCTGGGTGACCTGATTGCCGAGAACAAGGAGCACCTGGCCCAGCTGGAAAGCCGTGACAACGGCAAGCTGATCCGCGAAACCCGCGGTCAGGTCGGCTATCTGCCGGAGTTCTTCCACTACACTGCGGGCCTGGCCGACAAGCTCGAAGGCGGCACCCTGCCGCTGGACAAACCCGACCTGTTCGCCTACACCGTGCACGAGCCAATCGGCGTGGTTGCCGGGATCATCCCGTGGAACAGCCCGCTGTACCTCACCGCGATCAAGCTGGCGCCGGCCTTGGCTGCCGGCAACACCATCGTGCTCAAACCGTCCGAGCACGCCTCGGCGACCATCCTCGAGCTGGCCCGACTGGCCCTTGAGGCCGGCTTCCCGGCCGGTGTGGTCAACGTGGTCACCGGCTACGGCCCCAGCACCGGCGCGGCGCTGACCCGCCACCCGCTGGTGCGCAAGATCGCCTTCACCGGCGGTGCCGCCACCGCCCGCCACGTGGTGCGCAGCAGTGCCGAAAACTTCGCCAAGCTGTCGCTGGAACTGGGTGGCAAGTCGCCGAACATCATCTTCGCCGACGCCGACCTGGACAGCGCCATCAATGGCGCCGTGGCCGGCATCTACGCCGCGTCCGGGCAAAGCTGCGTGGCCGGTTCGCGCCTGCTGGTGCAGGATGAAATCTTCGACGTGTTCGTCGAGCGCCTGATTGCCCGCGCCAAGCGCATCCGCATCGGCAACCCGCAGGACGACGCCAGCGAAATGGGCCCGATGGCCACCGCGCAACAGCTGGCAGTCGTCGAAGGCCTGGTGGCAGCAGCCAAGGCCGAAGGCGCAAAACTGCACATGGGCGGAAAGCGTGCCGACGTTGAAGGTGACGGCTGGTTCTACGAGCCGACCCTGTTCGAGTGCGACAGCAACGCGATGACCATCATGCAGGAAGAAGTGTTCGGCCCGGTCGCCGCGGTGATCCGCTTCAAGACCGAAGAAGAAGCGCTGGCCATAGCCAACGACTCGCAGTTCGGCCTGGCTGCCGGCATCTGGACGCGCGATCTGGGCCGTGCCCACCGCCTGGCCCGCGACGTGCGTTCGGGGATCATCTGGGTCAACACCTACCGTGCCGTGTCGGCCATGGCACCGATAGGTGGTTTCAAGAACAGCGGCTACGGCCGTGAGAGCGGCATCGATTCGGTGCTGGCCTATACCGAGCTGAAGACCGTGTGGATCAACTTGTCCACCGCGCCGATGCCCGACCCGTTCGTGATGCGCTAAGAGGAACACGAGATGATCGAACCCGGCATCTACAAAGACGTGATGGGCTCCTTCCCATCCGGCGTCACGGTAGTGACCACGCTGGACGCCGACGGCGGCATCGTCGGCATCACCGCCAGTGCATTCAGCGCGCTGTCGATCGACCCGGCGCTGGTGCTGTTCTGCCCCAACTACGCCTCCGACACCTACCCGATCCTGCGCGACAGCAAGCAGTTCGCCATCCACCTGCTGTCCGCCGACCAGACCGCCGAAGCCTATGCCTTCGCAGGCAAGGGCAAGGACAAGGCCAAGGGCGTGGAGTGGCACCTGAGCGAGCTGGGCAACCCCCTGCTGGCCAAGGCTACGGCGATCATCGAGTGCGAGTTGTGGCGCGAGTACGACGGCGGTGACCACGCGATCATTGTCGGCGCGGTGAAGAACCTGGTGTTGCCGGCCGAGCCGGTGACCCCGATGGTCTACCACAAAGGCAAGCTCGGCGCCCTGCCGCCGCTTGGCTGATACATCTTGAAGTCGGTGTTGGCTTTTTCGCGGGCTCGCCCGCTCCCACAGGTATCGCACAGATCCTGGAACCCGTGGGAGCGGGCAAGCCCGCGAAAAAGCCAACACCGATGACCCTGTTTTCAGGGGTCGCGCTAATCGTCTCACCCTCGGTTGCGGCCCCTGTTTTATGCCGGAGTACTGCACATGAGCAATGAAAAGTACGAAAAGGGTCTGAAAATCCGCACCCAGGTGCTGGGCGAGGACTACGTCAACCGCTCGATCCAGAACGCAGATGAGTTCACCAAACCGTTGCAGGAGCTGGTCACCGAGTATTGCTGGGGTCACGTCTGGGGCCGTGAAGGCTTGTCGCTGAAAGAGCGCAGCATGATAAACTTGGCCATGATTTCCGCGCTCAACAGGCCCCACGAGCTCAAATTGCACATTCGCGGTGCCCTGCGCAATGGCCTGAGCCGTGAACAGATTCGCGAAATCCTGCTCCAGGTCGGCATTTATTGCGGCGTACCCGCGGCGGTGGACAGTTTCCGCCTGGCCCGTGAAGCCTTTGCCGAAGCCGATGCGGAGCCAACCCGTTAACAACGGGCTGTTCGAACCACTGCATGGAAAGCCTCGGTTCGAGGCATTCCGCGATGTTGGCGCAACAGCCTCATAAAGAGCGCACCTGATGAAACGCCAGCCACTCGACGACAGCTTCAAGGTCAACCGCAATCCCGTTACTCTGCGCGAAATCGTGCTCGACAAGCTGCGCGCCGCTATCATGAACTTTCACCTGCTGCCCGGCGACCGCCTGGTCGAACGCGACCTGTGCGACCGCCTCGGCGTCAGCCGCACTTCGGTACGTGAAGCGCTGCGTCACCTGGAGTCCGAAGGCCTGGTGGAGTTCGCCGACGCCAAAGGCCCACGGGTGGCCATCATCACCCTGGAAGACGCACGTGACATCTATGAGCTGCGCTGTGTGCTCGAAGGCCTGATCGTGCAACTGTTCACCCTCAACGCCAAGGCCAAGGACATCCGTGCGCTGGAACGCGCGCTGGAAGTGAACCGCGAGGCACTGGAAGAAGGTGAGCTGCAACAGGTACTGGATTCGGTACAAGGTTTCTACGATGTGCTGCTGGAAGGCTCCGGCAACCAGGTGGCGGCCCAGCAGTTGCGCCAGTTGCAAGCACGCATCAGCTACCTGCGCGCCACCTCGGTATCGCAGGAAAACCGCCGCGGCGCCAGCAACCGCGAAATGGAAAAGATCGTCGAGGCCATCAAGGGCGGTGACCCGCTGGTAGCCCACCAGGCCTCGGTCGACCACGTCCGCGCCGCCGCCAAGGTGGCCTTGGACTACCTGCGCCAGAAGCAGGATGACAACGCCAAGGTGCGCGACATTGTCGAACCCTTGGCCCTGAAGGAACCCCGCATAGGTCGCTGATCATGCCCAATGCCCCGCGCTACTGCCCGCACTGCACCACGGAACTGGCCCGGGGCGTTCCCACAGGCGATACCCACGAACGCCTGCATTGCGCCGGCTGCGGCTACATCCACTACATCAACCCCAAGATCATCGCCGGCTGCATCATCGAGCGCGATGGAAAGTACCTGCTGTGCCAGCGCGCCATTCCCCCTCGCCCCGGCACCTGGACCTTGCCTGCGGGGTTCATGGAGGCTGGCGAAACCACCGAACAGGCGGCGCTGCGCGAGGTATGGGAAGAAAGCGGCGTACGTGCAGACATCGTCTCGCCGTATTCGATCTTCAGCGTGCCAAAGATCAGCGAGGTGTACATCATCTTCCGTGCCATCGTCACCGAAGAAACCGGGCAGTACGGGCCTGAGACGCTGGCGTACAAGTTCTTCGAGCCGGATGAAATCCCCTGGGATGAGATCTACTACCCGGCCATCCGGCAAATTCTCGAGCGCTACATCCTCGAGCGGCAGGCCGGGGTGTATGGCATTTACATGGGCAATGATGACACCGGCAAGGTGCACTTCATGCGCTAGCCGGTACGGCCTCTTCGCGGGTGAACCTGCACTCACCCGGATCGCGCAGTTACAGAGGCTCGTGCAGTGGCACAGCCCTCACAAAACCCTCGCCAACGGTCTATTCTCGGTGCACCCTAAGGGCCTTGAGAAAGAGGACCGGCAAAGCACATGGCTAGATGGCTAGATGGCGGCGGGCTAATGGCCGAACGCATCCGCAACCACGACTGGGCCACCACCCCCCTGGGCCCGCTGGAACATTGGCCCGATGCCCTGAAAACCACGATGGCTCTGTGCCTGGCCTCGCGCTTTCCGCAAGCCGTGCTCTGGGGCCCGGACTTGATCACCCTGTACAACGATGCCTTCACCCCGATTCTCGGTCGCAAGCCCCTGGCCTTGGGCATCCCCTTCCGCGACGTGTGGCACGAAGCCTGGGATGAAATCAGCAGCATGGCGGCCCGCGCGTTGGCCGGCGAAGCGGTTTACATCGAAGACTTCCCGCTGATGATCGACCGCAACGGCGGCCTGGAGCGGGCCTATTTTACCTTCTGCTACAGCCCGATTCGCGGCCATGATGGCGAGATACTGGGCATGCTCGACACGGTCACCGAAACCACCGCCAGCGTGGTCACCAACCAGCGCCTGAACTTTCTCGATACCCTCGGGCGAGCCGTGACCGAGGCGACCGACCCGGACCAGATCATGGCCATCACCACCCGCATGCTGGTCGAGCACCTTGGCTTGTCCAGCTGCGCCTATGCAATGATGGACCCCGACGAGGACGGTTTCACCATTTGCGGCGATGCGGTGACACCCGGCTCACCACGCCTGGTGGGCCACTATCACCTGCATGACTTCGGCCGCCTGGCGGTCAGCCGCCTGCGCAGCGGCCTGGCCTTGGTGATCAACGACAACCTGCGCGAACTGGCCACTGACGAGGCGGCGACTTTTCAGGCCATCGGCATTGCGGCCACCATCTGCATGCCACTGATCAAGGGTGGCAGGCTGACCGCGCTGATGGCGATTCACGACCGCGTACCCCGGGTATGGACCGACTACGAGCAAACACTGATCAGCGAAGTGACCGAGCGATGCTGGGCGCACATACAGCGGGCGCAGGCCCATGCCGAAGTGCGCGAAGCGATGGCGGCCCTTGAAGCGCTCAACACGACCTTGGAACATCGCGTAGAAGAACGCACCACTCAGCTGCTGCACACCGAGGCCGTGCTGCGCCAAGCCCAGAAGCTGGAAGCCATTGGCCAGCTGACCGGCGGCGTAGCCCACGACTTCAATAACCTGCTGACCATCATCCGCTCGTCGCTGCACTTCCTGCAGCGCCCCAACCTGGCCGAGGAGCGCCGCGAGCGCTACCTCAAGACCATGTCCGACACAGTCGACCGTGGTGCCAAACTGACCGGCCAGCTACTGGCCTTCGCCCGACGCCAGGCCCTCAGCCCACAGGTGTTCGAAGCCGGGCCACGGCTGGAGGCCATGGCCGACATGCTCGACACCGTCACTGGCGCGCGCATCCGGGTCGAGCTGCAGTTACCGCAAGCGCCCTGCCACATCCGCGCCGACCTCAGCCAGTTGGAAACCGCGGTAATCAACCTGATGCTCAACGGCCGCGATGCCATGGCTGGCGAAGGTGCCTTGCAGCTGCGCCTGCAGGCCGACCAGTGCCTGCCGGCCTTGCGCGGTCAGCCTTCACAGCCAGGCCCGTTCGCGGCGATATCGGTGAGCGACAACGGAGTCGGTATTGCCACCGAGTTGCTGGAGCGCATCTTCGACCCGTTCTTCACCACCAAGGCCCCAGGTGAAGGTACCGGGCTTGGGTTGTCGCAGGTGTTTGGTTTCGCCAAGCAATCCGGGGGCGATGTACAGGTGAACAGCATCCCCGGCCAGGGCACCACCTTTACCCTGTATCTGCCGCAGGAGGCCCCAACTGCGGCCTCGCCCGAAGACGCCTCGGCCGGCAGCCAGCCACAGGTACAGGGCGAGCGGCGACGAATACTGGTGGTAGAAGACAATCCCGACCTGGGCAGTTTCACAGCTCAGCTCCTCGAGGACCACGGCTACCAAATCAGCTATGCACGGTCGGCAGAAGAAGCGCTGGCGCAGTTGACTGGCCCGGCAGGTGATTTTGATGCGGTGTTTTCCGATGTGGTCATGCCCGGCATGGGTGGCTTGGCACTGGCCCGCGAACTTCGCCGCCAGCGCCCGCAGTTGCCGGTGATCCTGACTTCGGGCTATAGCGAGGCGATTGCCGAAGGCGGGCACCAAGGGTTCACCTTCCTGGCCAAACCCTACTCGGCAGAACAGGTGTGCCAGATACTCGGCAAAGTATTCGGCCACTGATACCTTGCATCGCAATAGGCGATCAACGGCGCCCTTCTGCCAGCATGCGCACCGCCAGCCCCGCCAGCACCGCTCCCATCAACCAACGCTGAACCTGCTGCCACAGCGGCCTGCCAGCCAGGAACACGGCGATGGAACCGGCCATGATCGCAATCAGCGCGTTGACCGTAACGCTGATGGCGATCTGCGTCGAACCCAGCACCAGCGACTGCAACAGCACGCTGCCGTGGCCCGGCTCGATGAATTGCGGCATGAGCGACAGGTACATGACGGCAATCTTGGGGTTGAGCAGGCTGGTGGCAAACCCCATGGTGAATAGCCGCCGCGGGCTGTCGGCGGGCAGTTCACGGAGCTGGAACGGCGATTGGCCACCCGGCCGCAGCGCCTGCCAGGCCAGGTACAACAGGTACAGCGCGCCACCGATGCGCAGCGCGTCGTAGGCAAAGGGTACCGCCATCACCAGCGCCGTGATGCCCATTGCCGCGCAGAACATGTAGATGACGAAGCCCAGAGCCACACCGCCAAGCGAAATCAAGCCGGCTTGGCGGCCCTGGCAGATCGAGCGGGAAATCAGGTAGATCATGTTCGGCCCTGGGGTCAGGACCATGCCGAGGCAAATCAAGGCGAACGTGAGCAGTTGCGTGGTTTCGGGCACGGGGCACATCCTGGTTGTGCATTAGGTTGCAGCGAGTTTATCTGAAGTCATGCTGAACCGGTAAATTCAGGTCATTTGCCCGGCTATCAAGCCCAGGGCCACGGTAATCATCGCCATCCCCGACACCCGCCCGACCAGCTTTGCCGCACCCGGCCGAGTGCTCAGCACAGCTTTGGCGCCATAGCCGACCAGCGTGTAGATCACCAGCGAACTGCACAGGTGGACCAGCCCCAGCAACAAGATCTGCAAGGGCACAGGCCAGCTCGACTGCGGGTCGGTGAACTGCGGCAGCAGGGCCAGGAACAGCAGGAATACCTTGGGGTTTAGGCCGCTGACGCAAAAACCCTTCAACGCCCAGCGTGAGCCCGACTCCCCCGCTCCGCCCTGCCCGGCCGCCGGCAATGCCGGGCTGAGCAACAGGTTGCCGCCCAGCCACAGCAAGTAACTGCACCCCGCCAGGGTCAGCAAGGTCAGCGCCAACGGGTGACCTGCCAGCAAACTGCCGACCCCGGCCGCCACCACCAGCGTGGCCAGGAAATGCCCCGACAACATCCCCGCCACCGCTGGCATCACCCAGCGCCCACGCATGCCGGCCGAGATGGCATAGGCCCAGTCTGCACCGGGGGTAATCACGAACAGCATCGACACAGCCCAGAACGCCGTCAGCACACTGATAGCCACTTGAATCTTCCTTATCTACTGCATTGGGATGTCGATAGATTACGGATTCCGTCCGGGGATTTTCTTTCGTATATTCCCCCTCAGCATTCATGTACTGGAAGATTCTTCCCAATGGATAGAACTGATCGAAAAATCCTTGCCGAGCTACAAAAAGACGGGCGGCTGTCGGTAACCGAGCTGGCCGACCGCGTGGGGCTCAGCCTGTCACCCTGTCATCGGCGCTTGAAGGCACTGGAAGAGTCCGGCGCCATTCTGGGCTATCACGCACGGCTGGCACCGAGCGCCCTTGGGCTGAACTTTGCCGCGTTGGTGTTCGTGACGCTACGCGAGGTGACCCGCCAGCCGGTGGCGGACTTTGAAACGGCACTGGCGCAGATCCCGCAGATTGTCGAAGCGCAGCGGCTGTTTGGCGACCCGGATTACCTGCTGCATGTGGTAGCCAAGGACCTGCCGGCGTTTCAGAAGCTGTATGACGAGCATCTGACCAGTATTCCCAATGTGAAACGCTTGAGCTCGACCTTGGTGATGAAGGAAGTGATTCAGGATCGGTTGCTCCCCATGTAGCTGTTTCCTCTTGTGCCGGCCCCTTCGCGGGTAAACCCGCGCCTGCTGTAGGAGCGGGTTTACCCGCGAAAAGACCGGCCCAGGCAACCTTTCATCTGCCCTGAAAACGCGCACATCGCACCAACCCAGCCCACCGTGATCCGGGTTGCCAACCCGCCGCCCCTCTACCCCACGGCCTTCAGCCAGCTGGCACTCTCCTTGCTACCGTCACCCGCTTAAGCTTTTGTCAGCCTTAGTTTTTTTAACGCTTATGGGCACATATTTACTAATTTCTCGTTACCCCCGCGCCCCTCATCATCGCTCCAACAAGAACGCGTCGCCCACCGCCGGCACGCCCCCGGGCAGTTCCCAATGCCCTACCTTGCCTTGGAGTCAGTCATGACCAGTGCAGCCAATTCGGCACCCCTGATAGAAAAACACACGATCGGCTACGTGCCCCCGCAAGACCGCCATGGAAAGGTAAGGGATCTGTTCACACTCTGGTTCGGCGGCAACATCGCGCCGTTGCCCATCGTCACCGGCGCGCTGGGTGTGCAGCTGTTCCACCTGAACCTGGTATGGGGCATCGTCGCCATCCTCGTCGGTCACCTGGTCGGCGGGGTGCTGATGGCCCTGCACTCGGCCCAGGGCCCGCAAATGGGCATTCCGCAGATGATCCAGAGCCGCGCCCAGTTCGGCACCCTCGGCGCGCTGCTGGTGGTGGTCATCGCCGGCGTCATGTACATCGGTTTCTTCGCTTCCAACATCGTCCTTGCCGGCAAGTCCCTGCATGGCGTGGTCGACGCCGTTCCGGTACCGGTGGGCATCGTCATCGGTGCGCTGGGTTCAGGCATCATCGGCATCATCGGCTACCGCTTCATCCACGTGCTCAATCGCATTGGCACCTGGGTACTGGGTATCGGTATCGTGGTCGGCTTCGGCTACATCTTCACCCATGTACAAAGCGACGATTTCCTCACCCGTGGCAGCTTCAACCTGGCCGGCTGGCTGGCCACCGTGTCGCTGGCGGCGTTGTGGCAAATCGCCTTTGCGCCCTATGTGTCGGACTACTCGCGCTACCTGCCGGCAGATGTCAAAGTCAGCTCGACCTTCTGGACCACCTACCTGGGTTCGGCCCTGGGTTCGAGCCTGTCGTTCATCTTCGGCGCCGTGGCCGTGCTGGCGATCCCGGCCGGCATGGACACCATGGACGCGGTCAAGCTGGCCACCGGCACGCTTGGCCCGATCATGCTGGTGCTGTTCCTGCTCAGTGTGATCAGCCATAACGCCCTCAACCTGTATGGCGCGGTGCTGTCGATCATCACCCTGGTGCAAACGTTCGCCTACCGCTGGATCCCCACCGCCAAAAGCCGTGCAGTGCTGTCGCTGATCGTGCTGTCGGCCTGCTGCGTGGTAGCGGTGTTCGCTTCGGCAGACTTCATCGGCCACTTCGTTGACATGGTGCTGGTACTGCTGGTGGTGCTGGTGCCGTGGACGGCGATCAACCTGATCGACTTCTACGCCATTCACAAAGGTGATTACGACATCCAGTCGATCTTCCAGGTCGATGGTGGGATCTATGGGCGCTACAACCCGCAGGCACTGATCGCCTACGCTGTGGGTATCGTGGTGCAGATACCGTTCATGAACACCCCGCTGTACGTCGGGCCGATTTCCGAGCACATCAACGGGGCTGACCTGTCGTGGCTGGTAGGGTTGGCGATCACCTCGCCGCTGTACTGGTGGCTGGCGAGCCGTGACAGTGCCTACCGTCGTCGGCAGACCAGCGCCAAGCTGGCAGCGATGGCTTAAGCTGCACTGGCCATTCGCAGCACAAGGTGAACTGGCCTAAGATCCTGGAGACCTCTTGAGGGCGATAGGTTTCGCCCCCAGGAGGTTCCCGTCAAAGACTCATGTTTATCGACACGAACGCTGAGCGGCCAGGTGCTGGCGAGAACATCGCCTGGTCGTCGCCGCCCCAGAAGAAGTTGTCGTACCAGACGTATTCGTATTCACGGTCAAACAGGTTTTTAACCTGCAGATCGACGCTGGTCGACGAGGTGACACGGTAACTGACACTGGCTTCCACGACCACGAAACCGCCGTACTTACCCTGCTCGTTCAGCTCGTCGATATAGTAGCTGCCTTGCGCCCGCCCCTGCGCCCCGAACTTCCAGTCATCATTGTATCGGTAGTCGACACCCACATTGCTGATGTAGCGCGGGGTGGAAAATACCTCTTTGCCGGACAATGACTGGCCGTTTGCAGCGTAGGCCTTGACCACCTTGGCCTCCTGGATCGCGTGAGACGCCCATACCGTCCATTGATCGTCCAGCTGAGCATTGATCTGCATGTCCACGCCACGCCGGCGTGTTTCGCCAAGGCCGACCGTGGTGCCAGTGCTGGGCATGTTCGCGACTTCATCGGTCGCGTCCTGCTGCCACAGCGCAACCCGCGCCTGAGCGCCCGGGAATGGCTGAAACTTGATGCCCACTTCCTTGCCGGTGTTGATCGACGGGTCGTACGAGGCTTGCCCAGGCACCCTGTAGGCTGGTCCACCGGAGCCCGTAAGAATCTGGAAGGTACGCCCCCAGTTGGCATAAAGGTCGATCTCGGGTGTGAGGCTGTAGATTACGCTCAGCTTCGGCTGGCGGATCCAGCCATAATCCTGCAGGGATGCCTTGACACCGCCGAGCGTCTCGCTATTACCAGAAAACTTGTCGACGCGCATGGCAGGAATGATCTTCAGCGCGTCGGTCGGCTGAATGACCGCCTGCACATAACCGCCAATATTGCGCAGGGTGTAAGTGTCGTCGTTCTGCATACGTGCCGGTGTAGCGTCGAAATCAGTCGGGATCCCGTAGCTGTAGCGCAGGCGACGATACTGGTTGTCCTGCTCCTCGTAGTTGATGCCGCCATCCAGCGTCAACAGATCGTCAGCGCGCCAGGTCAGGTTGCTGAGCATCCCTCGCTGCTGTTCATCCCAATGACGACGCTGGCGTGGCGCATTGCCGGGCTGGTAATCGGTGAAGGTGATGGTTCGATCATCGTTGTAGCTGTTGTAGTACAGCTTGCTGCTCAGACTCAGGTCGTCGTCGAGCTGCCAGTCGGCGTGCAGGCTCAGCTGCTTCATGTCGCGGTCGTCACCATCATTGGCGTTCTTGGCCGGCGATTGGGTGCGGCTGGCGTGCAGTTGTTCGCGGGTGAGGAAACCTGACTCTTGGGCCTGGTGGTGGTACAGGCGGGCGATCAGGCCGACACGGAAATCTTGTTCATCGTTGCTGATGAACCACTTGCCGCCGAGCGTGTATTTGTTGGATTCGCTGTGGTCGCGGTAACCGTTGCTGTCTTGCTTGGCGAGGATATAGTTCTGGGCAAAGTTCCCCTCCTCGTGCCCGGCTGCCAACTGCACTTCGCGCGTGTCGAAACTGCCGTAAGTCACACGGCTATCGACATAGTTCCCACCCTGGCGGGTCGCGAAGTTGATGTTGCCACCGATATTGTGCAGCCCATAGCGCGGATCGTTGGTACCGCGTACAACTTCGATGTACTCGATGTCCAGCGGGAAGATCATATCGATGAAGCGCTGGTTGCCACTGTTGACGTTGCTCGGCACACCGTCGATCAAGGTCTTGATGCCGTTGATGTAGCCCTCGCCATTGAACGCGCGGAAGGTGACCTTGCCTGACTCGGCACCTTGCCCTGTTTCGGTCAACTGGATGCCCGGCATCTGCCCCAACAATTGCCAGCTGTTCATCACATTCTTGTCTCGCACCTGGTCGCCGCCCAGAACGTCGACCGAAGTAAGCACATTTTCAGTGCTCAAGGCTGTACCGGCAGTTTGGGTGATATTCACTTCACCGAGGATGATGGTGGAGCTACCGGTCTGTTCGGCGAGGATTTCAGGTGTGAACATTGCCGTGAAGACGGCAAACGAGGCTGGGGTGAATCGCATGGGGGTTCCTGACGCGGGGTTGAGTGCGTTGGCGCACAGATGAAGAAGGCAGGATCTGCGTCTACCTTATGGCAAATGATGTTATACCATAACAATAAACATTGACGTATCAGGATTTCTTGCCCTATAGCCGCCCCTTCGCTTGCGCCTAAGAACAGTGGCGCCCAGCCTTGCGAGCAATCCAGGATGGAACGCCTAGTCGGCGCGCCCCGCTAAGGTATGCCCAACACCTCAACACGCGTGACCTTTCCGACAATGCCCTCACCGGCGCAGTTGTAGCCGCCGGGGAGGCCTCCGAATGCCCACGCCCCTCCTTGACCTCGCTGGAGATGTCGGAGGCGGCTCAAAAAAATGGGCCGGCTTCAGAAGGCCGGCCCGTTTCGCTATTTAGAAGTTGAAGGTGTAGCGCATGATCAGGCGATTTTCATTAGCGCTGTCAGCGTAGGTCGAGCGGTTCGTGGAGTTACGCCATTGGAACGAAACACCCTTCGCCGGCCCACTCTGAATGACATAAGAGATATCAGTGACCCGCTCCCATTCTTTGCCCTCCTCCCCGTTGAGGCGGAGTGAAGCGGCTTGGCGGCTCGTCAGCAGATCAGGATCAACATCATCACCTTTCATGTACCGAGTGGTGAACAGCAAGCCCGGTACACCCAACGCGGCGAAATCAAAGTCGTACCTTGCGAACCACACTCGCTCCTCAGGGGCAGTGAATGTACTGACCAACGACTCGCCGAACAGATAGGTATCCGTGCCGTTCACGAACGCAAACGAGGTGTCGCCCCAGGCCTTCTGGTAACCGCCACCGAGGGTGTGTCCCTTGATGCTGTAGGCGAAGTAGCTACTCAGCGTTCTGTTGTCCACCTCACCCAGTTTTTTGGAGCCTGTCTCGCTGGCATCGAACACGCGAACATCCGCGATCACATTGCCTTCCCCCAACGGTTTGATGACTTTAATGCCGGCGAAGTAGGATTTATAGAGATCTTCAAGTTCGGCGGCGTGCAAACTGAAGGTCATGTCCTTTGCAGGCTTGAAGTCAAATGCCAGGTAGTTGTAGTGATCCGCCTCAACCGGGGCATAGCCAGTGGCTGTGAGTGATTCGAAATCGGTGGAATTACGCTGCTTCACGGCGTTGACCCTTATAGCCGTTACCGTCAATTTATCGATGTCGTTGACGGTCAGCGAACCACCGCGAAAGACCTGAGGCAGCAGGCGGCTGTTATTACTCCAGAGCAGAGGCATCAGAGGGTTTACCCCCCCTATCCTCAACTCCGTCTTACCCATCCTTGCTTTGGCGGTGGCCACGAACTTACCGTATTCATCCTCAACCTGCCTGTCGGAATCGTAGGCCAGCAGCCCTGATCCCGTTCTGTCCGGGCTGGAATCAAGCTTCACCCCCAGCAAGCCCATCGCATCAATACCGAAGCCCACGGGCCCTTCTGTAAAACCCGATTGCAAGTTCAAAATAAAGCCTTGCGCCCACTCATCGCGCTTGGACTGAGTGGCGCCATCATTGCGAAAATCGCGATTATAGTAGAAGTTACGGAGTTCGAGACTGCCTTTGAAGTCTTCCACGAACGCGGCAGAAGCATAAGGCGCGACCAACAATGCTGCTGAACAAGCCAACGATTTTTTTAAAGCAATAGACATCACAGGCACCTTGTTCTTGTTGTGTGCTTGAACATGGAGCGCAGCGAAGCGCCCCATGCAATGCCAATCCTACAAATGGGTGAAGGCCCGCTTTTGCGGAATGATCGAAACAGTATCACCCTGCCCGGCGCTAAACTTGGACAGGGCGCACGCCAGGTTTTTTATTCTGAGTGAAAGGTCGTGAATGCACGCACGGGTTCACGGCCAGTAACCAACGTGTTCTCAATGCTGCCATCATCGGCATAACCCAAGCTCATCCCACAGACGAGCATTTGGCTCTTCGGTATTGCCAGCATTTCAGTGATGATGCTGTGATATTTAAGGAATGCTGCCTGCGGGCAGGTGTGCAAGCCTCTTCCCCGTGCGGCAATCATGAGGCTTTGCAGGAACATGCCATAATCCAGCAGGCTCCCTTCCTGAAGCACGCGGTCAATCGTGAAGAACAGGCCAACAGGCGCCCCGAAGAAGCGATAATTCCGGCCGTGTTGCTCGTGCATCCTTTGTTTATCGCTTCGACTGATGCCCAACAAGCTATAGAGCCCCCACCCTACCTCCCTGCGCCGTTCGATGTAGGGAGATGTCCACTCCCTGGGGTAATACGCGTAGGGATCAGAAAAGCGTTGGTCATCAGCCGGATGGTCATCAACCTCAGTCAGTGCTGCGGACAACCGTGCCTTCATATCACCGGTAACAACATGCACGTTCCAGGGCTGCAGGTTGACGCCTGTTGCGCTATAGCGCGCAACGTTCAGAACCGCTTCAATTTCCTCTCGCGGAACTGGGGTTGGGAGGAACGACCTGATGCTCCGACGTGAGACGATTGCCCAGTCGATCAAACGGGCAGTTTCGTCCAAACCTACCGGTGATTTGCGCAAGCGATCAATAAGCATACCTGGCACCTGTCTCTCAGCATTATGGTCAGGTCAGCTCGTGGGCAACCGTGGCCTTCTTCCTCACTACAGCCGAGTCCGAGCGAGATTGGTTGATCATGGTCACTGCAACAGCCCCTACCAGGCCGGCGAGCGCGATTGCCATGAAGTTCTGCTCCAGCGGCAACGCCATCGACACCAAGGCACCAATCAAAACAGGCGCGACAATCGCCCCGACGCGACCGACGCCCGAGGCAAAACCGACGCCAGTTGAGCGGATGGTGGAGGGATAGAAATCGCCGGCGTATGCATAGGCCAGAAGCTGGGTGCCAAGGGTCGAGGCACCCACGATGAACACGACGACAAAGAGCAGTTCGGTGGAGCGGGTATATCCCAGCAACGTGAGTGCGACCGCGCCCACTACATAGAACACCACCAAGACGTGTTTGATGCTGAATTTGTCGCTAAGCCATCCACCCAGAATTGCACCGAAGATCGAACCGAGGTTGAACACGATGACGAAATTCAGGGCTGAACCGAGGCTGAAACCCGCCATGGCCATCAACTTGGTGAGCCACGAATTGAGCGCATACACCATGAACAGCCCGGTCATGAATGCCATCCAGATCATGACCGTGCTGTATCCACGGCCTTCCAGGAAAAGGCTTCGTACTGGCTTATCTTGAGCAGAGATAATCTGAGGATTGCCGACGAGCTGCGTGTCATCCGTGATCACAAGGTCAGGACGAAGGCGACGCGCGATGATTTTCAACTCGTCTTGTCGACCCTGCTTCAACATAAAGCCGATAGAGTCGGGCATTGACTTGAGAATGAAAGGAATCAAAACCACTGGCAGGACGGCCACGTAAAACACATATTGCCAACCGTAGCTTTCGATCAGTTGTTTACCGGTCAACGCTACCAGAATTCCGCCCACCGAATAGCCTGCGAAAACGATGGTCACCAGCCGGGTGCGAACTTTCAAGGGCGAGAACTCACCCATCTGCGCCGTACAGATGGGCAACACACCGCCGATGCCCAAGCCGGCGATAAAGCGCATGATACTGAAGGTCAGCGGGCTGTCAGTGAACCCTGCCGCAGCGGTGAAAACGCTGAACAGCGCCACACAGATCGCGATCATTTTCGGCCGGCCAATTCGATCTGCCAATGTACCTAAAAAAATGGCGCCCAGCATTGTCCCAAACAATGCTGAGCCAGCCATTACCCCGGCGCTGGTTGCGTCAATTTGCATATCGGCCATGATGGCCGGTAAGGCAGCCCCCACCACTGCCAAGTCGTAGCCATCGATAATCAGAATTAACACGCACCAGAACAGAATAATTCCATGAAAGCGGTTAAACTTCGACTCTTCGGTCAACGTGTACATATTCAAAGAACTCATACCGTGTCTCCTTCAATCTTATTGTTGTGTTTTTGAAGTCCACATACGTATAGCGATCTGGCACAACTCGACCACACGCACAGGTACGCATGGTTCCGCGTGTGAGTCGGGAGAGTTGAGAGGCACCAGCTAGACGGCGCCCGAGAAAAATCGTAGGCCTTATGGCAAGCGCCAACCATGCCCAATGGCATCATTCTGCTTGACCGGAACGGGCAGTTTTGGAAAACCAGATGGCTTCAATCAGCGGGTGATCAGCCCAAGCGCAGAGGACTAGTCCCCTCGAGGGCTACGCAACGAGCGTCGGTAAGCACCAGGGGTGATACCCGTCCATTTTTTGAATGCCCTGTGGAACGCACTGGTCTCAATGAAGCCAACCTCTGACGCAACGCCATCCACCGTCATACCTGCCCGGCAGAGCAGACTGATGGAAATATCCCGCCTTAGATTATCTTTGAGCCGTTGGTAGGTGAAACCCTCAGCGTAGAGCCTTCGCTGTAGGGTGGAACTGGACATGCTCAAGTCGCGTGCGAGTTCATCGAGTTCAGGCCATGTGTGTGGAGAGAGCAGTTTTAGTCGCCGCCGGATCGTAATGCTCGTGCTGTCGTCGTTACGGTATTTCACAAGGAAGTTACTTGGCGTTCCCTTCAAAAACAAAGGCAGTGTGCTGAGCGTTTGGCAAACCTTGTACTCCAGAACATTCTTCTCGAAAACAGCGGAGGTTCTCTCGGCCCGCCACTCGATTTCCTCACAAAAACGCATTCGATAGTCGCTGTCGTCCTCTGGCTGAGGAGGACGCATCGATAACTTCAAAACAGGGATGCGCCTGTCGCACAGCCAACAAAGCAGACCGTGCACGAGGACCAGCCAGGCACCATAACAAAACGCCCTTCGCGACTCACCATGATCATGGATGACAATTGCAGCATACTCTCCATCGCACTCCACCGACCCATAGATGTCATCAAGGGCAGTCCTGAGAAACGCCAGAATCCGCTTGAGCGCCTGTCCAATGGTGTCGCAGCCGAGGGCCAACTGCGCCATCAGCTTGAAGCTACCTCTGCGAAGAGGGTGACTGTCTGCCGCAAAAAACTCATCGTCGAGCAAATCCGCTAACGCAATCCACAATCTGGAGAACGTACCAGCAGGTACCCTGGCATAGCGCTGGTCCAGCAGGCGTGGATCAATATGCGCGTGGCTGAGCACAGTAGCAACATCCAGGCCACGCAGTTCTGCTCCTTGAAGTGCGTCCCGCACGAGGCTGATCGACGTGGTGCCTTTGTGGGCAGAAAACTCCATCTGGGGCTCCGTTGCTAACTCGATACCAAAGGCTGCCTTGCAAAGCAGACACACCCGTAGAAGATCTACCGTACCAATATCACTGTGCCAGGTGTCAACGCCCCTTGTTTTTTATTGCAACACGTTTTGGATTACCGCCCAGAGAGGTCACAACACCTGAGGTAAGCGGGCATTGCTTCATTCTCGCCCCTGCATCCAGGATAGTCACCCCACCTGTTTAAGGCCCTTTCCATGAGTGCCAGCGAAATGTTCTGGGAGCAGTTTTCTGTCGGCCAGGCGTGGACACACCATCGAGATGAAGCGTTGGCGCAAGACGAAATCATCGCCTTCGCAAAGCAATACGATCCGCTATACATGCACACTGATCCTGTTCAGGCGCTTTCCAGCCCCCTGGGCGTACATTGTGCAAGCGGCGTGCATACCTTCGCACTGGCTCAGCGAATGCTGTGTGATGCGCTGTTTTCGGTGACGCATGTCGTGGCCGGGCACCGCATTGAAAACTTCATCATGCATCGACCTGTGAAGCCGAGAGATAGGCTCAGCCTGACGGCAAAGGTGATGAATGTCTCACAGCACGCTCGTCGAGACGATTGCGGCTGGGTCACGCTCGCGATTGCTGTGCAGGTAGCCGGCACCGGTTCGGTGTTGACTTACGAACTGACCGTGCTAATCGCACGAGCAAAATGACCTCGACGCCGATCCATTTGGCCAATCCTCATTGCTCAGAAGCCCCCAAACATCTCTCTCAAGTACCGCCGTCAGAGGGTCGCAATTGCGCGAAGCGGCTGAGCAAGCGGAGCGCGCAGGCTTTCAAATTTTGGGGGGCAGTCCAGGTACAGCGCAGTCTTCAACATCTGTGCTGTAACCTGTGAGAGCGGGCACGCCCGCGAAGAGGCCAGCACAGTCAACCCACCTCTTGCATGGCAACACACAATTCAAGAAACCGCGAGGCAGCCCGCGAAGGCGTAGCCCCATGCGGCAACAGAATGGAAAAACGCCGCACCAGCGCCTGCGGCGCAACCTGCAGCCGGTGCAGCGCCCCATCTTCATGACGAATGGACATCGCCGACACAAAGCCAACCCCCATCCCGGCCCGGACCGCCTCTTTTACCCCTTCAACGCCAGCGATCTCCAGCGCCACTCGCATTGCCACGCCATCACGGGCAAACGCCCGCTCGACGATCTGCCGCACACCCGAGCCGCTTTCACGCAGTACCAAGGGGTAGGTGCCGAGCGCCGACAGTGTCTGCTGGTCACTGCTTGCCAGGGGATGCCCACGGGGCACAATCGCCACGATCTCGTCCTCGCGCCACGGCGTCACTTGCGTACCCAACGGCAACTCCTGCCCGGGCGGCCCCTCGATCAGGGCAATATCAACACTGTCCAGGGCGGCGACGATCTCCGCCGTGTTGCCATGCGAGGTGCTGACCAGCACATCCGGATGACGCCCGTGAAAATCGGCGATCAGGTAAGGCAGCAGGTAACTGGCGGGCGTGGTACTGGCGCCGATGCGCAAGGTGCCGCGCTCCAGCCCGCGCATGGCCTCGCGCAATGCTTGCGCCTGTCGGAAGGTTTCGCGCAGGCGCTCGGCATGCGCCAGCAACTGCTCACCGGCCGCTGTCAGCCGCACGCCGCGGCCGGCACGTTGGTAAAGGGGTTCGCCAAACGCCTCTTGCAAGAGCTTGAGCTGGCCGGACACCGCCGGCTGCGACAGGTGCAGGGCTTGAGCGGCATGGCTGATGTTGCCGTGTTCGGCAACCGTGGCGAACGTTATCAGCTGTTCTGGGGTCATTTTTGAAAAATATCAGCTTTACGGATATTTTCCATCCTAAATTACGATTTTTTATAAGCTTATAACCAGATTAACGTAGGCCTTGTCGAAACACCTTTTCCGGAGGACTCACATGGCCACGGTTCCGTCCAACCCCGCCTTTGCCCCTACCCTCTCCACCCGAGGGCGGCTCAATGGCATTCTTTTCGTCGCGCTGTTCGCGGTCGCAGTCACGCAACTGGCGGCCCTGCCCGCTATCGCCAACCTGGGCATCAGCCCGCTGATCGTGGGTATCGTCGCAGGTGCCTTGTATGGCAACGCGCTGCGTGACGGCGTACCGGCAAGCTGGGCGGCGGGCATCAATTTTTCCGCTCGCGGCCTGTTACGCATTGCGGTGGCATTTTTTGGCCTGCGGGTAAGCCTGCAGGAAATTGCCGAAGTCGGCTGGTCGGGGCTTATCGTGTCGGTGCTGGTAGTCACCAGTACCCTGCTGATCGGCCTGTGGTGTGGCATGAAAGTGTTCAAGCTCGACCGCGATACCGCCTTGCTGACCGCCGCCGGCAGCGCTATCTGCGGCGCTGCCGCCGTGCTGGCATTTGAATCGGCGCTGCGCAGCGCCCCCCATAAAAGCGCCATGGCAGTCGGAAGCGTGGTGCTGTTCGGTACCTTGTCGATGTTCCTTTACCCGCTGGCGATCAATGCCGGCTGGCTGCATCTGGATACCATGGGCGCCGGGCTGTTGCTGGGCGGCACAGTCCACGAAGTGGCGCAGGTGGTAGGCGCGGCCAGTAATGTCAGCCCCGAAGCCACGCATATCGCCACCATCGTCAAGATGACCCGGGTCATGCTGCTGGTGCCGGTACTGCTGGTGGTGGGCCTGTGGATCAGCCGTTCGCGCAAGGCTGGCCAGGCGCAGGGCAACGGGCGCATTGCCATGCCCTGGTTCGCTTTCGGCTTCCTGGCACTGGTACTGGTGAATTCACTGCAAGTGCTGCCTGCCAGCGTGACCCAGGCCGTGAACAGCCTGGACACCTTTGCCTTGACCATGGCCATGACGGCGTTGGGCATGGAGACCCGCTTCAGCCAGATTCGCCAGGCCGGGCCACGGGCGCTGGCGACCGGGGCGATCCTCAACCTGTGGCTGGTTGGCGGGGGGTTGGCGATTACCCTGGGGGTGCAGAAGCTGTTGGGCTGACGGGAGACCGAGTCGGCTGCTTCGCGGGTAAACCCGCCCCTACAGGTGCTGCCCTGAAGACGGCAAGGCCCCTGTAGGAGCGGGTTCACCCGCGAAGCAGGCAGCTCGGTCTCAAGGTTTTTCACAGCCCCCCTCGTTGCCGTCCACATTTCTCGGTATGGTGGTGTCAAAGAAGGATGTTTTACCCGCACAGGAAAGACTTAGATGCCTCAACGCCATGTCATCAATGCATCCGTCAGCCCCAAAGGCAGCCTGGAGACGCTGTCACAACGTGAAGTGCAGCAACTGAGTGAAGTCGGTACCGGTAGCCTTTACACACTGTTCCGCCAGTGCGCCCTGGCAATCCTCAACACTGGCGCCCATGTCGACAATGCCAAGACTATCCTTGAGGCCTACAAAGACTTCGAGGTGCGTATCCACCAACAGGACCGTGGCGTGCGCCTGGAGCTGCTGAACGCGCCGGCCGACGCCTTCGTCGATGGCGAAATGATCGCCAGCACCCGTGAAATGCTGTTCAGCGCCTTGCGCGACATCGTCTACACCGAAAGCGAGCTGGCCAGCCAGCGCATCGACCTGGAAAGCTCCCAGGGCATCACCGACTACGTTTTCCACCTGCTGCGCAACGCGCGTACCTTGCGCCCGGGCGTGGAGCCGAAGATGGTGGTGTGTTGGGGCGGCCACTCGATCAGCACCGAGGAATACCAGTACACCAAGAAGGTCGGCCACGAACTGGGCCTGCGCAAGCTGGATGTCTGCACCGGCTGCGGCCCGGGCGTGATGAAAGGCCCGATGAAGGGCGCCACCATCGCCCACGCCAAGCAACGCATGCATGGCAGCCGCTACCTGGGCCTCACCGAGCCCGGCATCATCGCCGCCGAGGCGCCCAACCCGATCGTCAACGAACTGGTGATCCTGCCAGACATCGAGAAGCGCCTGGAGGCCTTCGTGCGTGTCGGCCACGGCATCATCATCTTCCCAGGCGGTGCCGGCACGGCGGAGGAATTCCTGTACCTGCTGGGCATCCTCATGCACCCGGACAACCACGACCTGCCGTTCCCGGTGGTGCTCACCGGCCCGCGCAGCGCCGAGCCTTATCTGCAACAGTTGCACGCTTTCGTCGGCGCCACGCTGGGTGAAGCGGCCCATCGCCTGTACGAAATCATCATTGATGACCCGGCGGAAGTCGCCCGGCACATGGTCGAAGGCCTCAAAGCGGTCAAGCAGTTCCGCCGCGAGCGCAACGATGCCTTCCACTTCAACTGGCTGCTGAAGATCGAGGAGAGCTTCCAGCGACCGTTCGACCCGACCCACCAGGCCATGGCCGACCTGGACTTGCGTCGCGACCTGCCGCCCCATGAACTGGCGGCCAACCTGCGCCGGGCGTTTTCCGGGATTGTCGCAGGCAACGTCAAGGACAAAGGCATCCGCCTGATCGAGGAACATGGGCCGTATCAGATCCACGGTGACAGCGCCGTACTGGACCCGCTGGGCCGGCTGCTGCAGGCATTCGTCGACCAGCACCGGATGAAGCTGCCCGGCGGCGCGGCGTATGTACCGTGCTATCAGGTGGCAACCTGACCACGCTGCTTTACTGAGGACGGGCATGGATGCCCGTCAAACGCGGGGGCCGGGTGACGGGAGCGTCTGTACGGATCACCCACATGGGTTACATGAAAGCTCCCCCACCTAGGTGACTCGCTCACTGCCGGAGTTCAACCACCGCCCGCTCGAAAAACCGAATGCTGTCGCGCCCCCCACGTTTGGACTGGTACAACGCCACATCCCCCTGCTCGATCAACGCCGCCAGGCTCGCCGGCGGCTGGTCGAACACGTTGGCACCAATGCTCAAGGTAACCGCCTGGGGCGTAGGCACGGTCTTGTCGGCGTACTGCTGGAACTGCTCACGCAGCCCACTACCCAGTTCCATGACCCGTTCACTGCTCGCGCCACTGAGCAAGATGACGAATTCATCCCCGCCCAATCGCGCCGCCAGCGAGCGCTCGGGCAGCGCCGTCCGAATCATCTCGCTCAAGGCAATCAGCAAACGGTCGCCGGCGATATGCCCGTGCAGGTCGTTGACCAGTTTGAAGTTGTCGATGTCGATCAGTAGCAATGCCCCAGGTTGCGCCGGGCTCACGTCCTTGAAGAAATGCCCCGCCCGTACCTCCAGTGCACGCCGGTTGTACAGCGCAGTCAGCGGGTCACGGGCTGCCAGCCGGGCAATCCGCTCTTCACGCCGGTAACGTACGGTGCCGGTCATCGACAAGGCAATCAGCATGATCGCCATCGCGCCTTCCACCAGCGAAACCTGAATGATCAGCCCGCCAAAGGTCGCCAGGTCAATCAGCGTGCCTGGCGTGATCGCGATGGCCGCCTTGGCCACATAGAACAGCCCATGGATCAGCAACACATAGCGCAGCTGCACGGCCCCGACACTCAGCGATTTGCCATGTGGCCGCAGCAGGAAACTGGCCTTGAGCGTCAGCGAGGCCACCAACAACGAGTTGACCATCAGCATCACCTTCGACCACTGCGGGCCCACGGGCAGCAGCAGCAAGGCGAACCAGACCAGCACGATCATCAACCAGGCACGTGACAAGCGCTCCTGGGTGAAGCGCAGCACGCCGATCAGGAAAAAAACGTGGGCCACCACCAGCAAGCCATTGGCGAACCAGATACCGATGAACAGCAAGCCGACCCCGCGCAACAATGCCAGGGTGCTACCAACCGTAATCGTGGCGAAACCCGCACTCCAGTAAAGCAATGAGGTTTCGCGCACACTGCGCCATTCAATCGCCAGGTACAAGGCGGCCGCAGCGGCCAAAGCGACTGAAATAGTCAGCATCGTGGGTGGATCTAACGCCATATACGCATTGGCCTGTCTGGTTAACGGGAAAAGGCCCGACTGTATGCGATCGTGATCACGTTCAGAGGGGCCTTGCACGGTTGCCTGCACATTGTAATCCAGCCCCTGACAAAGGGCCGTGGGCAGCAATATCATAATGACATCAATGCGCGGTGCGCACCACTCTGGCCCTGTCGCTGGCTTGCCGGCGACAGGGCCAGTACAGGCGATGTCAGAGCACCCGCTTAATCAACGGTTCCAACCGGCTATAGCGCAACCGACGCAGAAACTTGCGCACTTGCTTGGGATGTTCGGCCTTCTCCCCCAGCGCCTCTGCCGAACCGATTCTCGGCGCAAAGCGCCGCAGTTCGCTCAACTCCGCTTCCCGTGGCGCCAGCCATTGCCCCTGCGGGTCGTCGATCAGCAGGCCGTTCTCAAGGTCCAGGTTGAACCCGCGCGGGTTCAGGTTGTTGCCGGTCAGCAGCGAATAACGCTGGTCGATCCACACGCCCTTGGCATGGAAGGTATGCCCCGGATCGTTCCAGATGCGTATTTGCAGCTGGCCGCTGGCAATCGCGGCGTGGCGGCGGCGGGCGAAGGTGCGCAGGTTGTCCTCATACAGATAGGGCAATGCACCACTGGCACTGAACGGTTCGCCAGGGGCGATGTAGAAGTCGTTGGCGGTGCGGTCACCGACAATCAGTTCCACCCCAACCCCCCGTGCCAGGGCATGGTCAAGTTCGCGCATCACGACCTGTGGCGGGTTGAAATACGGCGTACTGATGATGATCTGCGTGCGCGCCACTGCCAGCAAGGCGCACAGCGCCCGATTCAGTGGATTGCCACGGCCCACACCCAGCAGCGGGATCACCTGCAAGCCCTGCCCCGTCATGCTGGCAGGTACCTCGTAGGCCATGCGTCGCAGCCGTGCGCGCAAACGCCGAATGTCGCCGCGCAGGCTGCGGGTGGAAGGTGGCGCCGGCAGGTCGAGGCGCGGTGTGGCGGTGTGGTGCAGCAAACGCTGCACCAGGCCGACCATTGCATCAGCCAGTGCCGGTGACTGGAACACGTGGTAGCGATCCAGGCGATAGCGGTCGAAACGATGCAGGTAGACGTTGTTCAGACTGGCGCCGGTGTAGATCACGCAATCGTCGATGATGCTGCCTTTAAGGTGCAACACCCCGAACAGTTCGCGGGTCTGCACTGGCACGCCATGGATCGCGATGTCCAGCCCGCGCAACTGGCGCTGGGCCTGATACCAGGCGGCATTGCCCGGCTGACGCCCGGCCCCCAGCAGCCCGCGTCTGGCGCGGAACCAGTCGACCACGATGGTGATCTCCAGGCCTGGCCGCGCGGCCTTGGCCTGGTACAAGGCATCCAGCACTTCCTGGCCAGCCTCATCCTCCTGCAGGTACAACGCGACAATAACGATGCGCCGAGTCGCCGTACGGATGCGCTCGAACAGGCAGGCGCGGTAAGCCCTGGCATCGGGCAGCACCTGGATCGCTTCGGGGGCCATGGCATAGCCTGGCAAGCCCGCCAGCATGGTTTCGGGGTTCACTGACGCTCACCTTCTCTGTGCAATCACTGTCGGCCCTGCCAGCCGGCGGGGCCATTCCTGGCCGCTGCATCCGGGGTGTATGATCGACCCGGCAACGACCCATAACAACAAGAACCACGCGAGGCTCTGCTTTCTCACTGCCCCTGACCAACCAGGCCTCAGCTTGCACAGGAACAGCGCAATGGTCCACCCCGCTTCTGCAAACCTATCGCCGTCTAGTGTAAAGAATTGTTCGGCAAAGACCTTTGGCTTCCTGATTTTGCCCAATTTCACCACCATCGGCCTTGCGTCGGCGGTAGAGACCCTGCGCATGGCCAACCTGGCCGCGCGCAAGCCACTGTATCGCAGTGTGCTGATCGCCGCAGACGACGCGCCGGTGGTGGCCAGCAACGGCATGCGCGTACTGCCCGACTACAACATCGCCAACGCCCCCGCGCTGGATGCCTTGCTGGTGGTCGGCGCCAACCCGATCGACCGAAGCCGTAGCAACCGCCCATTGATCGACTGGTTGCGCCAACTGGCCCGCCAGCGCTTGCCGCTAGGCGGTATCTGCACCGGTAGCTACCTGCTGGCCAAGGCCGAATTGCTCAAGGGTTACCGCTGCACCATCCACTGGGAAGACCTGCCGACGTTGCAGGCACACTTCCCCGGTATCGTGATCTCCAGCCAGCTGTTCGAACTGGACCGCGACCGTTACACCTGCTCAGGCGGCGTGGCAGCCATGGACATGATGTTGCAACTGGTGGCCCGCGACACGGGCGGCCAGGACATCGCGGCCAAGGCCGCCGAGCTGTTGCTGTGCGACCGCGTACGCGGTGAGCGTGAGCGGCAGCGTGTGCCGCTGCGTACCCTGCTCGGCAGCGCCCAGCCCAAACTGAGCCAGGTGGTGGCGATCATGGAGGCCAATCTGGAGGAGCCGCTGGGGCTGGAGGAACTGGCCAGCCTCAACGACGTGACCGTGCGCCAATTGGAGCGGCTGTTCCACAAGTACCTGCAGCGCACGCCCAGCCAGTATTACCTGGAGCTGCGGCTGTCGCGGGCGCGGGAGTTACTGCTGCGCAGCGACGTGCAAGTGCGTGAGGTAGCGCTGGCCTGCGGCTTCAGTTCGCCTGCGCATTTTTCCAAGAGTTATAGCCGGTTCTTCGGGCTGTCGCCTTTAGGGGAGCGGCGGCAGGCCTCTCTCCACTGACGGGGGTCAGGTATTGGCATTGCTGGCCTCTTCGCGGGCAAGCCCGCGCCTACACGCACATCGGTGGTCCAGGCCGTTGTAGGAGCGGGTTCACCCGCGAAAGGGCCGGGCCTGCTGGCCAATCTCCACCCGCCGCTCACCGTTGCCGCCGCCACCGTATTCGCGGGTAAACCCGCTCCTACAGGGGCGGGCTTGCCCGCGAAGAGGCCAATGCAGGTCAACTAATCTTCAAGGGCCCCGTGCGCCGTCTCCCGACACATCAGCATGGCCACCAGCGCCACCAGTGCTGCCGCCAGCAGGTATCCTGCCGGGGCCAGCTTGCTGCCCGTCACCTGAATCAGCCAGGTGGCAATGAACGGCGCAGTCCCGCCAAACAGCGAATTGGCCACATTGAAGCTCAAGGCAAACCCGCTGAAGCGCACCCGGGTCGGAAAGATTTCGGCCAGCAGGCACGGCAAGGTCCCATCGTTCATCGCCAGCATCGCACCGAAAAGGATCTGGATGGCCAGAATCACCAGCAGCGGCTGGCCGTCCAGCAGGCGAAACAACGGCACGGTCAACCCCAGGAACAACAGCGAGGCCACCACCAGCATGGTCTTGCGACCAAACTGGTCGGACAGCCGCCCCATCAGGAAGATCAAGCCGATATAGGTGGCCAGCGACACCGTCGAGGCGATGAACGAATCCCGCTCGCTCATGCCCATTTCACTGGACAGGTAGGTCGGCATGTAACTGAGCAACAGGTAGAACGCAACCGCATTCAGGCAGGTGACACCTATGCCGATCGCCAGACTGCGCCGGTGCTGGCCCAGCAGTTCGTGCAGCGGCGTCGTGGCCATGCCGGCCTTGGTTTCCAGGCGCTGCTCCATCTCCAGGAACTTGGGCGTGTCCTGCAAGCTCATGCGGATATAGCGCCCTACCAGGCCGAACGGCGCCGCCAGCAGGAACGGCAGGCGCCATCCCCATTCATGCAGGGCTTCACTGCTGAGCAGCTCATGCAGCACCGCAACGAACGCCGCACCGAACAACAACCCCGCCGCCGTGCTGGCCGGCACGATGCTGGTGTACAAGCCACGCCGCCCAGGCGGCGCGTACTCTGCCAGGAACGCAGCGGCCCCGGCGTACTCACCCGAGGCGGAAAACCCCTGTACCAGGCGGATCAGCAACAGCAAGGCCGGCGCCCACAGCCCGATCTGCGCATAGCCTGGCAACAAGCCGATGCAGAAGGTGGATACCGACATGATCAGGATCGACCACGAGAGCGCGTTTCGCCGACCGTGTCGGTCGCCGAAATGGCCCCAGACAATGCCGCCCAGCGGGCGTACCAGGAAAGACAACGCGAATACCGCGAAGGTAGCCAGCAGGCCGGTGGTCTTGTCAGTTTGCGGGAAGAAGGTGGCGGCGATGATGGTGGCCAGATAGCCGTAGGCGGCGTAGTCGAACCACTCGACGAAGTTGCCCATGAAGCTGGCCCGGGCGGCCTTGCGCAGCGCCTGGCGTTCGGCGTTGTGCGCGGGGCCGGCGATGGCGGATGGGTCTAGGGTGGTGCTGGACATGACGGGTACCCTCTGGTTCTTTTAATTGGAGGCAGGGTCTGGTGGTCATACGGGGATCTTGTTGTTGTCTGGGCCAGCCTTTTCGCGGGAAAACCCGCGCCTACGACAACGGTGAAATCCCCGTAGGAGCGGGCTTGCCCGCGAAGCAGCCGACGCCGATGCTTATTTGCGAATGATGTTGTGCTCCGGCCCATACGGGAACTTGGTGATGTTCTCGGCGCCGCTGTCGTTGACGATCAGGATGTCATGCTCGCGATAACCGCCCGCCCCCGGCCGCCCTTCAGGCAGCATGATCATCGGCTCGATCGACACCACCATGCCCGGTTCCAGCACGGTATCGATGTCCTCGCGCAGCTCCAGCCCCGCCTCGCGGCCGTAGTAATGGCTGAGCGTGCCGAACGAATGGCCATACCCGAAGGTGCGGTACTGCAGCAGGTCGTGGCGCAGGAAGATCTCGTTCAGTTCGCGGGCGATATCGCTGCAGCGCATGCCCGGGCGCACCAGTTTCAGCCCGGCTTCGTGCACTTCGACGTTGGCCTGCCACAGGCGCAGGTACTCGTCCGGGCAGTGGTCAAGGAACAGGGTGCGCTCCAGCGCGGTGTAGTAGCCGGCGATCATGGGGAAACAGTTGAGGCTGAGGATCTCGCCCTTGCCCACACGGCGGCTGGTGACCGGATTGTGTGCGCCATCGGTGTTGAGCCCGGACTGGAACCAGGTCCAGGTGTCCATCAGCTCGGCGTCGGGGAAGCGTTTGGCAATTTCGCGCACCATCGCCTGGGTGGCATGCAGTGCCACCTCGTACTCGGGCACCTGCTCACGCAGGGCCTCGACCACTGCCGCCCCGCCGATGTCGGCCACCTGTGCACCGTGACGGATAAGTGCCTGCTCCTCGGCCGACTTGATCATGCGCATACGCATGCACGGCGCAGCGATGTCCACCAGCTCGGCCTTGGGGTAGCAGGCGGCGAGTTTGCCGTGGTTCTGCAGGTTCAGGTGGTCGTACTCCACGCCGATGCGCGAAGCCAGCGGCAACGCCTGCTGGATGGCGACGAAATAGTTGTCGCGCTGCCAGTCGGTGTAGACGATGTTGTCAGTGCCGACCGTGCGCCGCCAGGGTTGCCCGCCGTCGATGTTGGCACTGATCGAGACCACCTTGTCCTGTGTGATCACCAGCGCATAGGGGCGGCCGAACGAGCAGTAGAGGAAATCGCTGTAGTAGTTGACGTTGTGGTACGAGGTGAAGATTGCCGCCTCAATGTCCTGCTCGGCCATATAGGCCCGCAGCCGGGCGTGGCGAGCAGCGTATTCCTGAGCGGAGAAGGTTGGCTGCACCTTGTCGCCATTGCGGATTTTCAGGGTCTTGGGCATTTGCATGGTCGGGGTTCCTTGTCGTTGTGAGCACGCTGTTCAGGCCGGCCGCCTGAGAAGCATTGCAACAGAACCGACGAGGACACTTTTGTATCTATCCGACCTGGAATTGGCGGGATAACCACTGGCCAAGGGGGCGCTGAGCGCCCCCCCCCCGCCAGGCAACGCTATTTCAAATCAAAGCGGTCCAGCTCCATGACCTTCTGCCAGGCGGCCACAAAGTCGCGGACAAACTTGTCACCCCCATCACTGCTGCCATACACCTCGCTCAACGCCCGCAACTGGGCATGCGAACCGAACACCAGATCGACCCGGCTACCGCTCCACTTCACCTGCCCGGTCTTGCGGTCGCGGCCTTCGAAGGTTTCGTTGTCCGCCGAGGTCGGTTTCCACTCCACGCTCATATCCAGCAAGTTGCGGAAGAAGTCGTTGCTCAGCGTCCCCGGCTTGTCGGTGAACACGCCGAGGTTGCTGCCACCATGGTTGGCACCGAGCACCCGCAGGCCACCGATCAGCACGGTCAGCTCCGGCGCGGTCAGGGTCAGCAACTGCGCCTTGTCCAGCAACAGTTTCTCGGCCTTGACGCTGTAGCGTGCCTTGGTGAAGTTGCGGAAGCCATCGGCCAGCGGTTCCAGCACGGCGAACGACTCGACGTCGGTCTGCTCCTGGGACGCATCGACTCGGCCCGGGCGGAACCCTACGCTGCCGCTGTAACCCGCATCCTTGGCAGCTTTTTCGACTGCCGCGGTACCGGCCAGCACGATCAGGTCGGCCAGGGAAACCTTTTTGCCGCCGTTGTTGAACTCGCCCCGGATCTTCTCCAATGCCGCCAACACCTTGTCCACGCCCTGGTTTGCAGCCCAGTCCTTCTGTGGCGCCAAGCGCAAACGTGCGCCGTTGGCACCACCGCGCTTGTCGGAGCCGCGGAAGGTCGACGCGGATGCCCAGGCGGTGGAGACCAGTTCACCCACGCTCAAACCCGAGGCCAGGATCCTGGCCTTGAGGGCCGCGATGTCTTGCTCGCTGATCGTGGATGGGTCAGCTTTGGGCAACGGGTCTTGCCACAGCAACTCTTCATTGGGCATTTCCGGGCCCAGGTAGCGCGCCAGCGGGCCCATGTCGCGGTGGATCAGCTTGTACCATGCCCGGGCAAAAGCATCCGCCAGCTGGTCAGGGTTTTCTTTGAAGCGGCGAGCGATTGGCTCGTAAATGGGGTCGAAACGCAATGCCAGGTCGGAGGTCAACATAGACGGTGCGTGCTTTTTACCAGGATCGTGTGCATCGGGCACCGTGCCTGCGCCTTTGCCGTCTTTCGGCCGCCACTGGTGCGCGCCGGCCGGGCTTTTGGTCAGCTCCCACTCAAAGTCGAACAGGTTATTCAGGTATTCGTTGCCCCACCGGGTCGGGGTGGAGGTCCAGGTCACTTCCAGGCCGCTGGTGATGGTATCCCCGCCTTTGCCGGAGCCAAACGTGTTGTGCCAGCCCAGGCCCTGCATCTCCAGGCCTGCCGCTTCCGGCTCGGGGCCGACGTTGTCGGCGGGGCCGGCACCATGGGTCTTGCCGAACGCGTGGCCACCGGCGATCAAGGCCACGGTTTCTTCATCGTTCATGGCCATGCGGCCAAAGGTTTCACGGATGTCCTTGCCCGAGGCCACGGGGTCGGGGTTACCTTCCGGGCCTTCCGGGTTCACGTAGATCAGGCCCATCTGCACGGCGGCCAGCGGGTTTTCCAGGTTACGTTCGGCCGACAGGTCCCGATTCTGCTCTTCACCATGCTTGGCCGGCTCGGCCACCAGGTCACCCTGCCCCGGCGGCTGCGCCTTGACCTGATCCTTGCCGTAACGGGTATCGCCGCCCAGCCAGACCTTTTCCGACCCCCAGTACACGTCTTCGTCCGGCTCCCACACATCGGCACGCCCGCCGGAGAAGCCGAAGGTCTTGAAGCCCATGGATTCGAGGGCAACATTACCGGTGAGTACGATCAGGTCGGCCCAGGAAATCTTGTTGCCGTACTTCTGCTTGATGGGCCACAGCAGGCGCCGGGCCTTGTCCAGGCTGACGTTGTCCGGCCAGCTGTTGAGCGGGGCGAAGCGTTGCTGGCCAGAGCCCGCACCACCGCGGCCATCACCAATGCGGTAGGTGCCCGCGCTGTGCCAGGCCATGCGGATGAACAGCGGGCCGTAGTGGCCAAAGTCGGCCGGCCACCAATCCTGCGAGTCGGTCATCAGGGCAGTCAGGTCTTTCTTCAGGGCCTGGAAGTCGAGGCTCTTGAACGCCTTGGCATAGTCGAAGTCCGGGTCGGGGCTGGACTTGGAGGAATGCTGGTGAAGAATTCTCAGGTTGAGCTGGTCAGGCCACCAGTCACGGTTGGTGGTGCCGCCACCTGCGGTTTGATGGAACGGGCATTTCGATTCGTTCGACATCTGCGGGTACCTTTGGGTCGGTTATCCAGATTTCCGGTCTATGCCAGTGTTCTTTCAGCCGAGCGGGTGGGCTCGTACTACCCCTCATCAGGTGTACACGGGGCTTGCGAAGCTGTCACGGCGGGAGGGCACGGTCTTGCACGCAGGTGCTGACGCGCTGCCCTGTCGCGGAATTCGCGGGGCCACGTGAAAGACTAGCCGAGCTTGGGCAGAGTTCTAATAGAGTGGCTGTTGGAGCCTGATAGGCTGACTCTGTCAGGCGCAGGCCTGTATCGGCCTCATCGCGGTCAAGCCCGCGATGAGGCCGGCACATCCATACAAGGCACAGGGCCCTGCACCCTGCTTCAATACACAACCATACCCTTTGCCCAGGACGCCGAGCCCTCATGAACCGCAACGACCTGCGCCACGTCGACATGAACCTGCTGGTGCTGTTCGAAGCCCTGATGATCGAACGCAACCTGACCCGCGTGGGTGAAAAGCTGTTTATCACCCAATCCACCGTCAGCGCCGCCCTCGCCCGCCTGCGCGAGCTGTTCGACGACCCGCTGCTGATCCGCAGCGGCCGGACCATGGAACCCACCCCACGGGCCATGCAGATCTTTGCTGAACTGGGCCCGGCCATGGACGTGATTTCCGCCGCCATCAGCCGCGCCCGCCAGTTCGACCCGGCCAACAGCTGCAACGTGTTCCGCCTGGGCCTTTCTGACGATGCCGAGTTCGGCCTGTTTCCGGCCCTGCTGCAGGCCCTGCGTGAAGAAGCCCCCGCCATTAGCGTGGTAGTGCGGCGGGCCAATTTCCTGCTGATGCCTGGCCTGCTGGCCAGCGGCGAGATCTCGGTAGGTGTGAGCTATACCACCGACCTACCGGCCACCGCCAAACGCCGCAAGCTGCGCGGCATCGGTGTACGGGTGCTGCGCGCCGACGACCGCCCGGGGCCGCTGACACTCGACGAATACTGCGCCCGTCCGCATGTGATGGTGTCGTTTTCCGGTGACATGAGCGGCAATATCGACCTCGACCTGGCACGCATCGGTCGCTGCCGCAAGGTGGTGCTGGCGGTACCGCAGTTCGGTAGCCTGCGCGCCCTGCTGCGCAACACCGAGCTGATCGCCACGGTGCCGGACTATGCCGCTTGTGCCCTCGCCGACGACGGCAGCCTGCGCGCCGACCCGGCGCCGTTCGACATCACCGAGGCCGAGCTGTCGATGGTCTGGAGCGGCGCCCAGGACAACGACCCCGCCGAGCGCTGGCTGCGCGACCGCATCCTGCAGTTCATGGCCACGCCGTGATGCCCGCTTCGCAGCACAGCGCTGTTGCTACCGGCCGTAAAGCCTGAAGTACGCAACTGCTATTTGCTGCGCTGCATCCACGCTGCGCCAAGCCCACTGAGGCAGATCACCAAAATCCCCACCAGGCTCAGGGTATCCGGCACCTGGCTGTACACCACGAAGCCAAGCAACCCGGCAAACACGATCTGGCAATAGCTGAACGGGGCCAGCAACGCCGGCGCCGCATGGCGGAAGGCCTGGGTCAGCAGCAGGTGCGCAGTCATGCCAAAGCCGCCCAGTGCCAGCATCAACAGGGCATGGTCCCAGCGCGGCACCTCCCAGAAGAACGGCACCAGGGCACTCATTGCCAAGGTGTTGCACAAACCCGCATAGAAGTTGCTGGTGGTCGGGCTGTCATGCGCCGCCAGAATCCGCGTCAGCAACTGATAGAAGCAGAAGCCCAACGCCGAACCGAACGGATACAGAATGGCCGGGGTAAACATCGCCCCACCCGGGTGCACCACCACCAGCACGCCGATAAAGCCCATGACCACCGCCACCCACTGCCCCACTGTCACTCGCTCTTTGAGCAGCGGCGCCGACAGCGCGGTGACCAGCACCGGGGCAAGGAAGTTGACGGCCGTGGCCTCGGCCAGTGGCAGGTATTGCAGACCGGTCGTGAACAGCAGGCTGGTGCTCAGCAGGCTCAGGGCCCGCAAGGTCTGCAGTACCGGCCGGCGTGTGCGCAATACATTGAGCCCAGACTTGGGCAGGAAGATACCGGCCATCAGCAACGTGTGCACCACATAACGCGCCCACACCACCATGACTATCGGGTACAGGCCACCCAGGAATTTGGACAAGGCATCGTGGCTGGCAAACAGGAACGTCGCCACCACCACCAAAGCGATGCCGCGCAGGGGTTGGTTGACGCCGGACAGCGGTGTGCTGGAACTCATGGCTCTCTCGATGACGGCGCGGCAACATGCCCCGCCCAAGGAAGGCCGCGCAGGCATTGCCTGGCGGATGTGACAGCTGGGATTCTAGAAGAGATGCCGCAGCATAAGGAAGTTCATTTGCCGCTTGACCCGGTCAAGTGCAATTTGTGTTCGCTGATCGACCACTTTCCACCTTGTCTGCATGGCCCGTGCACGGTTGATCGCCGACCATCGACCGACCCTGCACACCCTACAAGGAATTTACATGCAAAGGCTCAGCACCCGCACCGGCCTGGACCTGCCCGCCATCGGCCTGGGCACCTGGCCAATGACCGGCAGTGAATGCACCCAGGCCGTGCGCCAGGCACTGGACGTGGGTTACCGGCACATCGACACTGCCACCGCCTACGAAAACGAAGCAGCCGTTGGCCAGGCGCTGCGCGACAGCGACGTGCCACGCGAGCAGATCCACCTGACCACCAAGGTCTGGTGGGACCGCCTGGAGCCCAACGCCATGCGTCAGTCGCTGGAAGACAGCCTGCGCGCGCTGGGTACCGAACAGGTCGACCTGTTCCACATCCACTGGCCAGGCAAAGACTGGGACCTGGCCCGCAGCATCGACACCTTGGTAGCCCTGCGTGACGAAGGCAAGGCGCGCCATATTGGGGTGGCCAACTTCCCGTTGGGGTTACTGCGCCAGGTGGTGGAAACCCTGGGCGCACCGTTGTCGGCGATCCAGGTGGAATACCATGTTCTGCTCAGCCAGCAACCGCTACTCGACTTCGCTCGCAGCCATGACCTGTTGCTCACCGCCTACACCCCGCTGGCACGCGGCCAGGCAGCGGCGCAGCCGGTGATCCAGGCGATTGCCCGCAAGCATGGCGTACTGCCCAGCCAGGTCGCGCTGAAATGGCTGCTGGACCAGGACGGTGTGGCGGCGATCCCCAAAGCCAGCAGCCGCGAAAACCAGCTGGCCAACCTGGCCGCGTTGAGCGTGCAGCTGGATGACGAAGACCGCGTAGCCATTGCCGGGCTGCCGAAAGACCAGCGCGTGGTTAGCCCGCCGTTTGCGTCGGACTGGAACAGCTGAGGCCGCGCCTGCCTGGGGCCGCGCAACCCATTATGCTTGCGTGATGACCTGCTTCAACCGCTCGCTCGCCGGTGCCGGCCGCCCATAAAAGTAGCCCTGGAAGTGCGAACAGCCTTCCGCCGCGAGCCGGCGCATCTGCTCCTCCGACTCCACGCCTTCAGCCGTGGTCTTGATCATCAGGCTGTTGGACAGCTCGGTAATGGCGCGAATGATCGACATGGCCTCGCGGCTGTCGCACATGTCATGCACGAACGACTTGTCAATCTTGATCCGGTCGAACGGGAACGAACGCAGGTAGCCCAACGATGAGTAGCCGGTACCAAAGTCATCCAGTGAAATGGACACGCCCAGGTCTTTCAGCGCACGCAAGGTGCGCACGTTTTCCTCGCTGTTGCCCAGCAGTACCGACTCGGTAATTTCCAACTCCAGCCGCTGCGGCGGCAGGCCCGAGTCGGCCAGCGCGAGGGCGACGGTATGCACCAGATCGCCGTTCTTGAACTGCACCGCCGACAGGTTGACCGACACCGTCTGCTCACTCTCCCAACTGGCCGCCTCCTGGCAGGCCAGATTCAGCGCACGGTTGCCCAGCTCGTGGATCAACCCGGTTTCTTCGGCAATGGGGATGAAGTCCATCGGCATGACCATGCCACGGGTCGGGTGTTCCCAGCGCAGCAGCGCCTCATAACCGGTAACGCTGCTGGTCTGATGATCGACTACCGGCTGGTAGTGCAGCTGCAACTGCCCCAGATGCAGCGCTGTGCGCAGGTCGGTTTCCACCAGGCGGCGCTGACGGGCGGCAACGTCCAGTTCGACATCAAAGCATTCATAACGATTACGGCCGTTACGCTTGGCTTGGTACAGGGCCATGTCGGCGTAACCCAACAGTTGCTCTGCCTGGTCATTGTCATCAGGCGCGATGGCGATGCCGATGCTCACCCCCACCACGAACTGATGCCCTTCGATCTGGAATGGCGGGCTGATGGCCTTGATCAGGCGCTGCGCGGTATTACACGCGGCATCCCGCCCCTCCAGGCCCGTCAGCACCACGGCAAACTCGTCGCCACCCAGGCGGGCCAAGGTGTCGTGCTCACGCAGTTCGCGGCGCAGACGCTTGCCCAACTCGCGTAGCAACTTGTCACCAAACGCATGGCCAAGGGAGTCGTTGATGTTCTTGAAGTTGTCCAGGTCCAGGCACAGGGCAGCCGTCAGCTTGGCGTTTTCGCTGCCGCGCAACAGGGCCTGGCGTAGCCGTTCGTGGAACAGCGTACGGTTGGGCAGCCCGGTGAGCGCGTCATGGTGCGCCATGTGATGGATCTGCGCATGGGCGGCCAGCTCTTCGGTGGCGTCTTCAGCCACGAACAACACGTAATCGGCCTGCCCCTCGCGGCTCTGGCTGAGCAGGGTACGGCTGCGCAGGGTGCGAGGGCCACGGGCGGTCTCGACGCGCGTTTCGGCGGCGTGTCCCTTGGTGCTGCGGGCACCCCGCACGAATTGCTGCTCCAGGTAGTCACCGGCAGCCGGCGCCAGGCATTCCCTGGGCAACTGGCCGATCATGCTGCGCTGCGGCCCGCCGAACAGGCGTTCGGCCTGCTGGTTGGCCAACAGGATGCGCTGGCTTTCCAGGTCCTGGACGATGACGCTCGCGGGAATGTTGGCAATCACCGAATCGAGAAACTGCGAAAGCTTGGCCATTTCCTGGCTGTACTGCTCGGCCAGCTCTTTGGCCTGCAGCAGTTCGAGCTCCTGGCGGTGGCGTTCGGAAATGTCGCGGGTGACCTTGGCGTAACCCACCAGTTGTCCGGCATCGTCGTACACCGCTTCGATGACCACATGGGCGTGGAAGACCGTCCCGTCCTTGCGCAGGCGTGCGCCCGTTTCTTCAAAGCGTCCGGTGCTGCGCGCCTGCTCCAGGTTTAACGCCGGCAACCCGGCTACGCGCTCGGCATCGGTGTAGAACAACGAGTAATGCTGGCCGACGATTTCCTCGGCACGGTACCCCTTGGCGCGCTGGGCGCCGGGGTTCCAGTTGGCGACGATACCTTCAGGGGTGAGCAGGTAGATGGCATAATCCACCACGCTCTGGATCAACAGCCGGTACATGATGTCGGGGTTTGCTGCGAGCGACATGAACTTTACCTGAACCTTCGAAGCGCATGAAAAGGGACCCCGGCAAGCGGCGGCCGGGTCTTGGAAAGCGATGGTGGCATTATGCCGCTCGTGAGCATTTTGTGAAGCACATCACAAAAATGGCACTATCCCTTATCCGCACCAACGAAAAGGCGCCCCCTCAATGGCGGGTGCCGGTCACCAGGAAATTGAGCAAGTCCGGCTCATCCCCCAAGGCGATAGCCTGCACCGGCCGCGGCAGGCTCGCCAGCACGGCATTGCAGAAAGCCACGGCGGGCAGATCCTGTGCGTAGCAACGCAGCAGCCAGTCTCCCTCGCCACTCAGCAACTGCAACGCCACCGCTTGGCCGATGCCCTGGCGACGGTACTTCTTCAAAATAAACAAGTCGGCAAGTTCCTGCGCATCGATGCCAGGCAGTTCGCTGCGCTCGACCAGGACGAAGCCGGCGATGAATCCGTCCACCAGCACCAGATACGCGCCCCAGCCGTCGTCCTGCCAGTAGCGTTGCAGGTGCTCCTCGTGGATGTAGAAACGGCCATCCGCCTCGACGTCTTCCTGCTCCCAGTCGGAGGACTCGTAGCAATAGAACTGGTAGAGATTGCGGATCAGCGAAGCCTGGTCGAGGGTGGTTGGCAGCAGCGCGATGGGGAGCATGGTGTGGGAGGCCTGAACAAAAAGACGATTCTAGATCACCCGCCCCTGGCGACAAAAAGCCCGGGACCTCCCCGCACGGAAAGCCCCAGGCAAAATCACAGTGACATAACCTTGAACTCAGCCCTCCTGCAACGCCCGCGGCCGATGGCTTCGCGCCTCGGCGTCAGGCGACTTGGCACCCTGTAAGCGGAAGTCGAATGACAACTCGGCAAAGCGCTCTGCTTGCACGCCGCGGTCGCGCGCCGCCGCCGCATCCTCGACAAAACGCAGTTCGCCGATCAGCCCGTCACGGGTGGCATAGGCAAAGTCGTCCCACAGGTACTTGTCGCCCGCAAAGTTGATCTGCGTGGTCAGGTGGCGGTGCCCCGGTGCCGAGATGAAGAAGTGCACGTGCGCCGGGCGCTGGCCATGGCGGCCGAGCAGGTCCAGGCATTCCTGGGTTGGCCCCTGCGGGTCGCAGCCATACCCCGACGGCACGATCGAGCGCGCGCGATAACGGCCTTCGGCATCGGTAATGATACGCCGACGCAGGTTGAACTCGGACTGCGTCGAATCGAAGTACGAATAGGTGCCCTGGGTGTTGGCGTGCCACAGGTCGACGGTGGCACCGGCCAACGGTTTGCCGTCGGCATCGAACACCTGGCCCTGAAGGAACATCACCACGCCTGGGTCAGTGCCGTCGTCCATGCGCACCTCGCCCTCTGCCAGCGGCGCCCCGGCAACGTACAACGGGCCTTCGATGGTGCGCGGGGTGCCGCCGCCAAGGCCGGCTTCGGCATCCTTGGCGTCCTGCAGCAGGTCGAGGAAGTGCTCGATGCCCAGGCCAGCAGCCAGCAGGCCTGCCTCGTTACGGCCGCCCAGGCGGTTGAGGTAGTCCACGGCGTGCCAGAACTCGTCCTCGGTGATTTCCAGGTCTTCGACCAGCCGAGCGGTGTCTTGCAGCACACGCAGAATGATCTGCTTGAAGCGCGGGTTTCCTTCGGCATGGTCCAGGCCAGCCACCCGGTTGAAGAAGGCTTGAATGTCGGCAGTGTGGGAAATTTTCACGGTCATCGTGCTTACCTCGTATTGTTCTTGTCAGGCATACAGGTGCGAATCAGCGATCGTCGCTGTGAATAGACGAGGGATGCCGACACAGGCCGTCGACCTCGATGTCCATGTACGGGAACAGCGGCAGCTGCATCAGCGTGTCATGCAACGCCTCGACGCTGGGCACATCGAACACGCTGTAGTTGGCGTAATGCCCGGCAATGCGCCACAGGTGGCGCCAGGTGCCTTCGCGCTGCAGGCGCTGGGCCAGTTCCTTTTCATCGGCCTTGAGCTGGGCGGCCTTGGCCGGGTCCATGTCGACCGGCAGCTTCACGGTCATCTTCACGTGGAACAACATGGTTATCTCCTTGCTTGTCAGCGACGAGCGAAGCGCGCCAGGCGCTGTTCGTCCAACGTCAGGCCCAGGCCTGGGGTATGGGGGATGTGCAGCTGGAAGTCGCGGTATTGCGGCGGCTCGTTGACGATCTCCTCGGTCAGCAGCAGCGGCCCGAACAACTCTGTACCCCAGGTGAGCTGGCGCAGGGTGAGGAATGCATGGGCCGAAGCCAGGGTGCCGATCGAACCTTCGAGCATGGTGCCGCCGTACAAGGCAATGCCAGCGGCCTCGGCGATCTGTGCAGTGCGCAGCACCGCGCGCGGGCCACCATTCTTGGCGATTTTCAGGGCGAAGATGCTGGCGGCGCCGTCGGCGGCCAGGCTGAAGGCGTCCTCGACACTTTCGATCGACTCATCGGCCATGATCGGTGCCGGGCTGCGCTGGTTCAGGCGCACCTGGCCACCACGGTTGATGCGCGAGATCGGCTGCTCGATCAGGTCGATGCCGTTGTCGCCCAATACCTGGCAGGCGCGGAGGGCCTGGGACTCGTCCCAGTACTGGTTGACGTCGACCCGCACGCTGGCGCTGTCACCCAGCTCGCGCTTGATCGCGATCACATGCTTGAGGTCCTGGGCCACCGGGTTGGCGCCGATTTTCAGCTTGAACACCCGGTGCCGGCGAATGTCCAGCATGTGCTGGGCTTCGGCGATGTCGCGGGCGGTGTCGCCGCTGGCCAGGGTCCAGGCCACCTCCAGGCTGTCCCGTACGCGGCCACCCAGCAGTTCGCTGACCGGCAGGCCCAGGCGTTTGCCCTGGGCGTCGAGCAAGGCGCTTTCGATGCCGGACTTGGCGAAGGTGTTGCCCTTGGCCAGCTTGTCCAGCTTGAGCATGGCGGCATTGATGTTATCTGCCGGCAGGCCGATCAGCGCCGGGGCGAGGTACGCGTCGATGTTGGCCTTGATGCCTTCGGGGCTTTCGTAGCCATACGCCAGGCCACCGATGGTGGTGGCTTCACCGATGCCTTCCACGCCATCACTGCAGCGCAGTCGCAATACCACCAGGGTCTGCTGCTGCATGGTGTGCATCGCCAGCTTGTGCGGGCGAATGGTCGGGAGATCGACGATAATTGCATCTATGTGTTCAATCAGCGCGCTTGTCATTGTTGCCAGGTCCCGTCAGGTCGGGCTTACAGTCGTGAGCCCGAGTGATGCGTTTACTTGATTGTTGAAGGATTGCGCGAGACCCTGACGACCGTCCAATATCAAATGAATCTCCCACCATACCCTGGAGGTCTGATGGAGCTGCGCCACCTGCGTTACTTCAAAGTCTTGGCCGAGACCCTGAACTTCACCCGCGCCGCCGAGCTGCTGCACATCGCCCAGCCACCCCTGAGCCGGCAGATCAGCCAGCTGGAGGACCAGCTCGGCACCCTGCTGGTGGTGCGCGAACGTCCGCTGCGGCTGACCGAAGCCGGCCGCTTCTTCTACGAGCAGACCTGCACCGTGCTGCAGCAGTTGCAGAACATCAGCGACAACACCCGCCGCATCGGCCAGGGCCAGCGCCAGTGGCTGGGCATCGGTTTTGCGCCCTCTACCCTGTACACCGTGCTGCCGGAGCTGATCCGCGAACTTCGCCAGGACAGCGAGCTGGAACTGGGCCTGAACGAGATGACCACACTGCAACAGGTGGAGGCGCTGAAAAGCGGGCGTATCGACATTGGCTTCGGCCGCATTCGCATCGACGACCCGGTGATTCACCAGCAGGTGCTGTGCGAGGACCCGCTGGTGGCCGTGCTGCCCAAGGGCCACCCCCTGGCGGGCAGCCCGCTCAGTCTGGCCCAGCTGGCTGGCGAAGCGTTCATCCTCTACCCGGCCAATCCCCGGCCCAGCTATGCCGACCACGTGCTGGCGCTGTTCGCCCACCACGGCATGAGCATTCGTGTCACCCAGTGGGCCAACGAACTGCAGACCGCCATCGGCCTGGTAGCGGTTGGCGTCGGGGTGACCCTGGTGCCAGCATCGGTACAGCAGCAGCACCGTCCCGATATCGAGTATGTCGGCCTGCTTGATAGCGGCGCCGTCAGCCCCATCATCCTCAGCCGGCGCAAGGGTGATGTAAGCCCGATCGTGCAGCGGTGCCTGGCGTTGATCGAGCAACAGGCACTCTGAACACACCATGCACCTTGTGGGAGCGGACGCGCCGGCGAACACGGGCAAAGCCCGTGCCATGCACCGGTTCTCCTGCTTCGCGGGCAGGCCCCACAGGGACTCTATAGCCCTGCCCCATTGCCTATGCGTGCCCCGTATACCCATCGGTATATGGATGTTCCCGATGATCTGTTTCATGCTCCGGCACGCGAATCGCGAAACGCCCGGGCTCAAGACAGTCAATTAAAAATCATCGGGAGTCGAACATGGCTGGACGTCTTAACGGCAAGGTGGCGCTGATCACTGGCGGTGCGGGTGGCTGCGGGCTGGCCGCATCGGAGCTGTTCGCGGCAGAAGGGGCAAGGGTAGGCATTGTCGACCTGCCCGGCAGCAAGGGCGCCGAAGTTGCAAGGCGATTGCGTGATGCAGGTTACCAGGCCATCTTCGCCGCCGCCGATGTCTCGGACGCACAACAAGTGAAGGCCGCGGTGGCGGCCGTAGAAGAGGCCTTCGGCCACATCACCGTGCTGATGAACCACGCGGGCATCCTGTCGGCCATGCCCTTCCTGGAAACCAGTGAAGAAGAATGGGACCGGATCATGGCCGTGAACGTGAAGAGCATGTTCCTGGTCACCGGCGCGGTGTTGCCGGGCATGCTCGCGGCCGGCGGCGGCAGTATCGTCTGCACCTCATCCATCTCGGCAGTGGTGGGCACGCCGATGGAGGTGCTGTATTGCACCAGCAAGGGTGCCACCCATATGTTCGCCCGGGCTATCGCTGTGGAGTTTCGCGACCGAGGCATTCGCGCCAATGCCATCTGCCCGGGCTTCATCGCCACCGCCCACGGCCTGCGCGAGATCGATATGTTGCGCAAACATGGCGTGGACGTCAGCGAACAGGCCATCGCTGCCGCCCAGGGGCGCTTGTGCCAACCCTCGGAAGTCGCCAGCGCAGCCTTGTTCCTGGCCAGTGACGACGCCAGTTTCGTAAACGGTGCGCACCTGTTTGCCGACAATGGCTACACCGCCCTCTGATTACAAGAACAACCGGCAGGAGAACGATGTGAGCACCTCTTCCAACAACATGCATATCAACGAATTCGGCCTTGAACACGCGCACTGGCGCAACTGGGCCGGTAACCAGTCCTGCATCCGTACAGCACGCGGGGCACCGGCCAGCGAGGACGAACTGTGCTCAATGGTCAGCCAGGCCAGCAGCAATGGCATGAACGTGCGCGTGGCCGGCTCGGGGCATTCCTTCACCCCGGTGGCACTGACCAATGGCCTGCACCTGACCCTGGCCAACATGAGCGGCGTACGCCATATCGACCACGAGAGGAAGCGCGTCACCGCTGCCGCCGGCACCACCATCAATGCCTTGGGCAAGACATTGCGTGCCGCCGGGTTATCAATGGTCAACCAGGGCGACATCGACAGCCAGTCGATTGCAGGCGCATTGACTACCGGTACCCACGGCACCGGTCTGACCCTCGGCAACCTGGCCTCGTCGATTGTCGGCATGAAGCTGGTGCAACCCAATGGCGAAATACTCGTGGTCGACGAAAGCACCCCTGACCTGCTACAAGCGGGTCGGGTGTCGCTGGGCGTACTGGGCATTGTTTCCGAACTGACCTTGCAGGTGACCGACAGCTTCAACCTGCACGAGCGCATCTGGCGCGAAGACTTCGAAAGCGTGATGGAAAAGCACGACGAACTGGCACGCAAACACCGCCACTTCAGCTTCTTCTGGTGCCCCTACGAGCAAAGCCGGCATTGCTATTGCCTACCCGATACCGCCGCCACCTCTACAAGCGGGCGCACCACCGATGTCTGCGAAGTGAAGGTCATGGACATCACCGGCCACCCGATCTGGGAAAGCGAGTTCGAGAAAGTGGCCTACAGCTCGGATGTGTACCCGATCGAGTACCTGCCCAACTTTCACGAGCTGGAATACGCTGTGCCGTTGCGCCACAGCAAGGAAGCGTTGCGGGCCGTGCGCAAGCTGATGCTGGAGGACTTCCCCAAGGCCATCTACCCCATCGAGTACCGCTTTACTGCCGGTGACGGGGCGTGGATGAGCCCATTCTTCGAGCAGGACAGCGTGACCATTTCGGTGTCCGGCCAGCCGGGTACCGACTATTGGGACTATCTGCGGGCGGTGGATCAGATCCTGCGTTCCTATGGCGCCAGACCGCACTGGGGCAAGCTGCATTTCCTGACGGGTGAAGATGTGAGTGCAATATACCCGCGTGCCGAGGACTTCCGTAAGCTGCGCCGCCAGCTCGATCCGCAAGGGATCTACCTCAGCGAGCACCTGAGTCCGCTGTTCAGGTGACCTGTACCTGATACAGCAAGGGGCTGCTTTGCAGCCCCTTGCTGTATCAGCCCTTGGCCAGATAATCGATAAACAGGCGAAACAGTTCGGCGTTGGATGAAATTTCCAGGCGCTGATAGATGTTGTGCTTGTGCACCTTTACCGTCCCATCGGAAATATTCAGCTGCCGCGCAATCGACGCATTGCTGTGCCCCTGTAACAACAACTTGGCGATAAGGCGCTGGGTTTCAGTCAGTTGCCCTTGCAAGATCTCTACGAAGGCGTCCTCCAGCACCACCCCCTCTGGTGCTGCGCGCAGGATATCAGCGTAACGCAATCGACAGTGCTGACCAAAAACCGAAGCCAGCAGCGGCGACATTGCAGCCAACAGGTCCATTTCTCCTGCACCGAAATCCCCGCTGCCGTGGTTGCGCATCAGCGAATAGACGATCGCCAACCGGGGCCGAAGGGGAATGATGAAGCCCACCTCATCCACCGCCGTCCCATAGTCGGACGACACGCAGGGGTGGATGTCCTTGGAAATGGCAAACCCTGAAGAGAAGAAGCAGTCAGGTGCCAGTTCGCTCATGCGCCATAGCCCGGATGGGTGCTCGTTGACGCAAGCAACGTAGAACGGGTCAAGCAGGTAGCCGCCGCGCACGTAGGCGTTCAACGTACGCTCCGTGACCGTACGGTTGTACCCGTTATGCACCAGCAGTGCTGGTTGATTGAACTGGAACAGATAGGCGCAACTCATGTCGAACGTCAGCTTGCTGCGCAGCCACGCATCCAGCGCCAGTCCCAGCTGTTCGCTGCCGATCGCCTCGATCACCGCTGCCAACTCGTTTGCCTCATCTTTTGTCATTGTTCACCACACGCTCATGCACCGAAGGCCTGCATGACCTTACCGCCTTGATCGGTTAAAAACACAAAATCCGGAGCGCCCAGGACGCTCCGGATTATGCGCATGACGCTTTTGCTCAGGACGGCTCGGCCACCCCCTTGCAGACACCTGCGGCAGCGTCCTGACGCCCCAACTCCTGCGCCTTGGGCACCGCCAGCCAACTGGCCAGCAGCATGGCGATCAGGCCGCCACTGAGTTTGCCTATCATCAACGGCAGTATCAGCGAGGGCTGGAAGTTGGCGGAGAAGGCCATGTGGTCGCCAAAGGTGAACGCGGCGCACACAGAGAAAGCGATCACCAATACCTTGTCCTTGGGCGGCATTTCGCTGACCAAGCGAAACATGGCCAGGATATTCGCCGAGGCCGCCAATACCCCGGCCGCACCGACACCAGACATGCCAAAGCGCGAGGCAACCCGTTCGATTGGCCGCGCCAGGAAGCGCTTGAGCAAGTGCACCATGGGGAACGCCCCGCACAGCATCAGGCCGATGTAGCCAGCAATTTCCAAGGCGCGAAACTGATCATCGGCATCGGCGATGATCGGCGCAAAACCCCAGCTGCCGAACAGGTGGCTGAACAGGCCGGTGAAGTACTGCACGATGGACGCTACCAGCACCAGAACCACGGCGATGTACATGAACTGGCCGAGCTTGAGGAACAGGTACACCATCAGTGTGGGGAAGTAGCGCAATGCTGCTGCCAGGGCAATGCAAAACAGGATCAACGGCATCAGGTTGCGCAGCAGCATTGCCCAGGTGAAGTGCAGTGCCTGGGTAGCGGCGCCAGTGGTAGCGATGTCCGGACGCACGCTCAGGCCAAGCGCCTGCATGGTCATGGCAATGATCATGATGCTCAGCGGAATGGTCAGCAGCCCGGCCATGATCCCCAGTGCCATGTACTTGTGGTCGGCCTTGCGCAGCATGGCCAACCCGACCGGAATGACGAAGATGATGGTGGCGCCGCACTGAAAGCCGGTGATCAGGCCTAGGATCCAGCCTTCCTGGCTTTGCGCCAGCGCTTTGGCTAACTGGTAGCCGCCCATGTCCGAGGCGATGAAGATGGGACCGGCGATGCCAGGGTCGGCCCCGATGGCCTGGAACAGTGGCGCGATCACATGACTGATACCAGCTGAAATGTACGGGATCGCCGCCATGATGCCGGCTACCGGGATAAAGATGGGGCCGATGCTGTGCAGGCCGGCGATGAACTCCTGGCCCAGTTCGCCTTCGGGGTTGTAGATGGATGCCAGGGCACCCAGTACCGCGCACACCATGATGACGTAGATGACATAGGTGCCGATGCTTTCCATTTGCCGCCTCATTTTTAGAGTTTTGGGTTGGCAGGACTGAAATGTAACGGGGCATCGTTGTTGTTATGGCTTGAGCATGGCGCGCCCCGTCGAGGGTTAAGCTATGCGGCAAGGTGCAGGGCTGTCCATATACCGGGAGGTATAGAAAATTGATCACCGCGTTACGCTAAGGATTTCCAGCTGATCACCGCGTAACCAGTCGATAAACCGTGCAAACAACTCCGATTGCGAGTTGATCCCAAGCTTCATGTACAGGTTCTTGCGGTGCATGCGCACGGTCTCCGGCGAGATACCCAGCTCCTGCGCAGTAGATTTCACCGAGTGCCCGCGCAAGATCATGTGGGCCACTTCGCGCTCGCGGTCGGTCAGCACCTGGCAGCCAAAGCTGTCGAACGCTGCCTGCAGGCTGCTGCGCTCGGTTGATGCAGCGCCTGGTTCCAGGTTGTGCCGGGCATAGCGCCCCAGCAGTTCGCGCACCATCGGCTCCAACGCACGCAACAGGTCGACCTGCCCGGCATTCAGGCGCGTGCCGCTGCAGCCCTGGAACAGGCTCAGCGACAGCTTGCGGCCTGCGCTGAGGTCGACGATGTAGTAGCTGTCTTCACTGCAACCTGTACCCAGGTAATAAGCCTTGTAGTAGTCGCTGTCGAAGAAGTTGTCGGGGGCGATTTCCTGCAGGTGGTAGAAGCCTTCGGCCAGGCCGCTTTGCACGGCAAGGCAGAAAGGGTCCAGCAGGTAGCCGGCGCTGAAATAGCGCTCCAGCACGGCAGCCCGGTGCAGTTCAGGAATGCCTTGCTGGTACAGCAACTGCGGTGCCCGCCCCTGGCACTCAAGGCTGATCATCATCGACTCCACCTGCACCAACTGGCCGATGGCAGCGGCCACATACTCCAGCGCCTCGGGGGTTTCGCCATGGGCCAGGGCGCGCTGCAACGCCACGTGCCACTGCTGCAGCGCGCCCATTGTGAGGGTAAGCGGGGTATCGGGGGAGGCCTGGGTCATGCCCGGCAGTCTAGCCTGCCAGGCACGCCCGCGCACAGCCCTTTGCGCCAGGTTCATCGGCCTTGGTACAGGCCAAGCGCTGTGAGTTCACGCGCGGTTTCGAGGATGCACTGGCGCAGGGTCTCGACGATCTCATCCACCTGCGCATGGGTGATGATCAACGGTGGCGACATCACGTTCAGGTGCATGATCGGACGCACCAGCAACCCTTTTTCCTGCGCCTTGCTGTGGATGCGCTCGCCGATGTTCACCTCATCGGCGAACAGTGCCTTGCTGGCCTTGTTGGCGACGAACTCGACACAGGCCATCAGCTTCATGCAGCGCACATCCCCCACCAGCGGCAGATCGCGCAGGCTCTGCAAGCGTTGCTCAAGGTAACCCCCCACGTCGTTGACATGATCGAGCAGTTGCTCGCGCTCGATGATCTCGATGTTCTTCAGCGCCGCCGTGCAGCACACCGGGTGGCCGCTGTAGGTAAACCCGTGGGTAAAGCAACGACCCTTGCCTGGCTCGGCAATCACTTGCCAGATGCGCTCGGAAAAAATACACGCGCCCAGCGGCAGGTACGCCGAGGTCAGGCCTTTGGCGGTGGTGATGATGTCTGGGGTGACGCCAAACAGTTCCTCGCTGGCGAAGAAGGTACCCAGGCGCCCGAACGAGGTCACCACTTCGTCGGCGACGAACAGGATGTCGTAGGTCTGGCACAGCTGCCACATGCGCTGGAAGTAGCCCGCGGGCGGAATGATCACCCCGCCCGAGCCCATGATCGGCTCGGCGAAGAACGCCGCCACGTTGTCGGCACCCAGCGACAGGATCTTGTCCTCGAACTCGGCCACCAGGTAGTCGAGGAATTCGGCCTCGTCCATGTCGTGCGGGGCACGGTAAGGGTTGGGGTTGGAGACGTGGTGGATCAGGTCGTGGTGATAGTCGAACTCCGGCACCCGGTCGGCGGCCTTGTTGCCGATCGACATGGTCAGGGTGGTGGAGCCGTGGTAGGCGTTGTAGCGGGCGATGATGTGCTTCTTGTGTGGCTTGCCGCGGCAATTCTGGTAGTACTGGATCAGCCGGTAGGCGGTGTCGACAGCGGTCGAGCCGCCGGTGGTGAGGAACACATGGTTCAAGTCGCCCGGCGCCAGCTGCGCAAGCTTCTGGCACAGTTCGATGGCCACGTCGTTGGCCATGTCGGAGAACGGGTTGGAATACGCCAGCTGGCGCACCTGGTCTGCGATGGCCAGGGCCATTTCCTCGCGGCCCAGGCCGATGTTGGTGCACCACATGCCGCCGACGGCATCGAGGAAGCGGTTGCCGTGGGTGTCACGAATGTAGGCGCCCTCGCCGGCGACGATGTTCAGCGCGCCTTGCTCGCGGTGCTCGTCGAACACATGGTAGCCGTGCATGTAGTGGGCCTTGTCGGCCTCCACCAGCGGGTCGTGGGCGATAGCGAATGCTTTGCTTGGGGTGGCCATGGGCAGCTCCTTGGCGAGAATGTTTGGGCAGTGTTCAGAAACCGGTCTTGACCGTGCTCCAGACCCGGGTAATGGCGCGCATGTCCTTGGGGCTTTGGGTTTTCTGCGCGAACAGGCGCTCACGGGTTTGTGCGTCGGGGTAGATGGCCGGGTCCTGGCGGATGTCGTCACGCACCAGCGTGGTGGCGGCGGCGTTGCTGTTGGCGTAGTGGATGTAGTCAGTGACCTTGGCCATGGTCTGCGGCTGCAGCAGAAACTCGATGAAGCGGTGGGCGTTGGCCGCGTGCGGCGCATCCTTGGGGATGTACAGGTTGTCGAACCAGATCAGCGAACCTTCCTGGGGGATGAAGAACGACAGTTTGATGTCCTTCTTCGCTTCCACCGCGCGAGCCTGGGCGGTGGCGTAGTCACCGGACCAGGTCAGCGCCAGGCAGACATCGCCGTTGGGCAGGCTGGTGAGGTAGTTGACCGAGTCGAACTTGCGAATGTAGGGGCGGATGCCCAGCAGCAGTTGCTCGGCTGCCTTGAGGTCGGCAGGCGACGCGCTGCGTGGGTCCTTGCCCAGGTACTGCAGGGCCAGCGGAATGACCTCGGTGGGCGCGTCCATCAGGGTGACGCCGCAGTCGGCGAAGCGCGAGACGATCTTGGGGTCGAACAGCATGGCCAGCGAACCGATCGGCGCGTCGGGCATGCGCGCGGTGATCTTGTCGACGTTGTAGGTTACCCCCGAGCTGCCCCAGGTATAGGGCGCCGAGTACTTCAGGCCAGGGTCGTAGCCCTGCAGGTTGTTGACCACCTGCTGATCGAGGTTTTGCCAGCTAGGCAGTTGCTGCTTGTCCAGTGCCTGGAACACGCCGGCGCTGATCAGCGGGGGGACCAGCGAGGCGTTGAGCATGACCAGATCGTAGCCGGAACGGCCGGTGAGCAGTTTGGTCTGCACGGTTTCGTAGCCATCAAAGGTGTCGTAGATGACCTTGATGCCGGTGGCCTTCTCGAAGTCGGCCAGGGTGGTTTCACCGATGTAGTCGGTCCAGTTGTACAACCGTAACGTGTTACCACTGTCCACCTCTGCCGCCTGGGCCAGGCTGGCGCCAGACGCCAGCAGCAGACCGCCAATCACCTTCAGTACCTTGCGCATGGCAACTCCATCGTGTGAGTGCTCCGGATCGAGCCGATGGGTTCACTATCGGTGGATTCGTCCAGGGGTGACATACCCCGAATGTGTGGGTGGTCGTTTTTTGGCAGGTGGCGCTGGAAGGTTTGCAGAACATCGTATGCCGACAAAATGTTGGGGCTGCTTTGCAGCCCTTTCGCGACACAAGGCCGCTCCCACAAGGACGGCGCAGCCTTCGAAGCTGGTGGTAATCCTGTGGAAGGACGGCGCAGCCTTCGAAGCTGGCGGTAATCCTGTGGGAGCGGCCTTGTGTCGCGAAAGGGCCGCAACGCGGCCCCAGTGTTCAGTACAGGAGAAAGGTCACGTCAGCGGGTACAACGCTTCATCGAACTGCGCCAGGCGCGGGAACACCAGTGGCTGGTCGTCCGAGAGCTGCTCCAGACGCTGCCGGTATTGCTGCAGAAAGTCCTGCCGCGCAGCAGCACTGATGTAAGGCACATGCCAAGCCACGAACGGCGGCAGCACCTCGAACCCGACATAGGCCAGCGTGCCCCGCAGGATCGGCCGCAGCATGTCTTCCAGCGGCCCGTGAATCGCGCCATCGCCAAACATGTGCTCGCGCCCGCCCAGGGTCACGGTCACCAGCGCCTTCTTGCCCGCCAACCCGCCCTGGTCGTAGAAGCGCTTGCCGCCATAGCACACCCCCGACACCAGCACACGGTCGATCCAGCCCTTGAGCATGGCCGGGGCCGAGAACCAGAAGATCGGGAAGTTCAGCACCAGCAGATCGGCCCACAACAGCTTGTCCAGCTCCTGCTGGATATCTGCGGCAATGGCACCGCGCTTGACGCCCTGACGCTGCTCCAGCGCATACACGAGGTACTCGGGGTTCTCGCGCTGGGTAAAGTCATCGGCACTGGCCACCGGGTTCCAGCCCATAGCGTACAAGTCACTGACCTGCACCTGATGACCTTGGGCACGGAAGGTTTCCACAGCCTGGTCACGCAGGGCTGCCGTGAACGATTGCGGTTCGGGGTGAGCGTGGACGATCAGTACATTCACAAGCATTCTCCTCACACAAAACAGGTTATCTTGCCGCAGTGGTTCAGCACTGCACCGCTTTGACCTCGACGAACTCCGCCAGGCCCTCCTCGCCCCACTCACGGCCGTTGCCCGACTGCTTGTAGCCCCCGAACGGCGCCTGGTAGTTGAACCCGCCCCCGTTGATGAAGCACTGCCCGGCCCGTATCTGCCGTGCCAGCGCCAGGCCATGCTCGCGCCTGCCCGCCCACACTGCGCTGGACAGGCCGAACGGCGAGTCATTGGCCAGCGCCAGCGCCTGGGCCTCGTCGGCGTAGGGGATCAGGCACAGCACCGGACCGAAGACTTCTTCCTGGGCAATGCGCATGCGGTTGTCGACGTCGGCGAACAACGTGGGCGCCACGTAGAACCCGCGCTCGAAGCCGCCGTGATCACCACCGTACAACAAGCGCGCGCCCTCCTCCTGTCCCTGGCGAATGTAGTCGAGCACCGTGCGCCGCTGTCCTGCCGAACACATCGGCCCTAGGAAACTGGCGGGGTCACGCGGGTCGCCCATGACCAGTGCGCGGGTTTCGGCCTCGGCGATTTCCAGCGCCTCGGCATAGCGGCTGGCCGGCAGCAGCATGCGGGTCAGTGCCGTGCAGGTCTGCCCCGAGTTGATCATCACGTCCTGCACGCCATAGCGCACCGCAGCGTGCAGGTCGGCATCGGCGGTAATCAGCAACGGTGACTTGCCACCCAGTTCCAGGCACACCCGCTTCACCGTCGGCGCAGCCGCTTGTGCCACCCGCACCCCGGCACCGGTTGAGCCGGTGAACGACACCATGTCCACCTGCGGGTGCCGGGCCAGGGCTTCACCGACCTTGGCACCTGGGCCGCTGACCAGGTTGAACACCCCTGCCGGCAGGCCGATGGCGTCGATCATTTCGGCCAGCACAAATGCGTGTAGCGGCGTTTCCTGGCTGGGTTTGACCACCACCGTGCACCCGGCAGCCAGGGCCGGCGCCAGCTTGCCGATCATCTGGTGCAGCGGGTAGTTCCACGGGTTGATGAATGCGCACACGCCAACGGCCTCACGGTACACCAACGAGTTGCCGACTTCGCGCACCTCGTCCATCAGCCCGGCCAGTTCGGCGTATTGCTCCAACCCGGCAATCGGGCCTTCGACCTGCACCGCCTGGCACCACTGCACCGGCATGCCCAACTCGTCGGTGATGACCTCGGCCATTTGCGCCGCGCGGTTTTTCAGCTGTGCGACCAATGCCCGGATGTACCCGGCGCGCACGCTGGACGGTGTGCGCGACCAGCCATCGAAGGCTCGCCGCGCCGCCATCACCGCACGCTCGACATCGGCCTCGGCGCCCAAGGGTACCCGGCCAATGGCCTGCTCGGTGGCCGGGTCGATCACCTCAGCCATGCCCTGCCCGCTCGGCACCTGCCAGGCGCCATCTATGTACAGCCGCGCATACTCACGCATGGCCGTACTCCCGTTTCAGTTCGTCGGCACAGCGGGCGATGCGCTGGCAGGCATCGACCAGCGCCGCATTGCCCAGCACCAGGCCCAGGCGGATATGCCCGGCAGCACTGGGGCCGAACGCTTCGCCGGCAAGCACCGACACGCCCTGGCTGTCCAGCAGGTAGTCGGCAAAGGCCTGGGCACTTACGCCGGTCTCACGAATATCGACCATCACGAACATGCCACCATCGGGCTTCAATGCCTTGAGGCCCGGGCAGCCGGCCAGCTGCTCGCACACCAGATCGCGCCGCTCGCGGTAGGCTTCGCGCATGGCGTCCAGCTCGGGCAACGGCTGCTCCAGCGCCACCACGGCGGCATCCTGGACGAAGTCCGGCAAGCCGTAGAGCATGCACAGGGCGAGGTTTTCCAGATGCGTGGCCAGTGCTGTCGAGCTGACCACCCACCCCATGCGCCAGCCGGTCATGGCATGCGACTTGGACAGGCTGTTCAACGTTGCAGTGCGCTCGGCCATGCCCGGCAGGCTGCCGGGGCTGACATGCTCGCCTTCATACAGCAGCTCGCTGTAGACCTCGTCAGAGATCAGCCACAGATCATGGGCAATGCACAGTTCGGCCAGTGCCTCCCAGGTGGCGCGCGGCAGGCTCGCCCCCGAAGGGTTGTGCGGGCTGTTCAGCGCCAAGGCGCGGGTGCGCGGGGTAATGCGCTCGGCGACGTCACGCGGGCACACGCGAAAGCCATTCTCGGGCTTGACCGGTACCGGTACCACCTTGGCGCCACAGGCGCCGAACACGGCCTCGTAAGTGACATACATCGGTTCGGCAACGATCACCTCATCGCCTGGGTCGAGTATGCACTGGGCCACGCAGAACAGCGCGCACTGGGCACCCGCCAGCACGGTCACCTGGTCGACGCTCACCGCCTGGCCACTGCGCTGCCGGTGACGGTTGGCGATGGCCTGGCGCAGCGCCAGCTTGCCGCGTACATCGGCGTAATGGGTATGGCCAGCGCGCAGGCTGTCGATGGCCGCCTCGACGATAGGCGCGGGGGTGTCGAAGTCCGGGTCACCCACCGACAGCAGCAGGATGTCCTTACCCTCGGCCTGCAGCGCAAGGGCGCGGTAGTGGATGTCCCAGGCCGCAGCCCCGTCGCCGGCGATGCGTTGGGTAAGCTTGGCGTAGCGCATGGCAATCTCCCTTCTTTGGCGGTTTCAGTCGACGAGGATCTTCGGGTTGGAACTGCCCCACACGGTGTACAGGTCGGCCAGCAACGCGCCGTTGATTTCTTCCATCTCGGCCTGGGTGATTTCGCCCCCGGCCTGCTTGCCGAACAGCACCACTTCGTTGCCCCCCTTCACGTCCGGGAAGTCGGTGACATCGACCATCAGCGTGTTCATCGACACCTTGCCCACCACCGGCACACGGTGGCCGTTGATCAGCACATGGCCCTTGTTGGTGAATACCCGGCGGTAGCCATCGGAGTACCCGACCGTAATGTTGGCCAGACGCGAATCACGGGCCAGGGTGAAGGTGCGGTCATAGCCCACGGTGTTGCCAGCCGGATAGCTGTGCACCGCGGCCACGTGCGATTTGAACTGCATCGCACGCTTGTACTCGGTGCGCGCCGGCACGGTGTCACCGAACAGCGCGCCCCCTGTTCGTACCATGTCCAGGCGCGCTTCCGGCACCTCCAGCGTAGCGAACGAGTTGGCGGCGTGCAGGGTGAGCTTGCTGCGGTCGAGCTTCGCGTGCTTGATCAACCAGTCAGTCTGCTCGTTGAAGGCCGCCAGGCCCTTGCGGACATCGTCCTTGTCTTCCACGGCGAAGTGGGTCATCAGCGCGACCAGCTTGAGGTGCTTCTGGTCGGTGATCTGCAGCGCTTCGCCACGGCCGGACCAGGTGGCCATCTCCACCCCGTTGCGGCTCATGCCGCTGGAGTTGAGCGCCATGTGAATGCGCAAGGTCTTGCCATGGCGCGCGGCGATGGCATCGGCCTGGCGGGCAAATTCCGCGCTGCCCACCAGCTCTTCCATGTCGTACTGCAAGCCATCTTCCAGCTCGCTGAGGCTGGCCAGGCGTACCCGCACCAGTTGCCCGGTGAAGCCACTGGCGCGGACCACGCGGGCCTCCTCGTTGCTGGCCACCGCCACGCAGGGCACGCCCTGGGCGATGATCGATGGCATTACCAGGCCGATACCGTGGCCATAGGCATCGGCCTTGAGCACGGCGCACAGCTTGGACTTGCCGGCCAACTCGGCCTGCAGCGTGCGGATGTTGTGCTGCAGGGCGCTGGCGCTGACTTCGACCCAGGCATTGCTGTTTTGCGCGGTCAGGGCGTTGGTACCGTTGTCCATCGACAACGGGGGGGCGGCATACAGTGGGGCTTGGCCGGTGATCAGCAGGGCCAGGGATGCGGCCAGAAGTGTACGGCGAAATGGCATGTGGGTTTCTCTTGTTCTTTTAGTTGTTCGCGGCTTAACAGACGCAGGTGTGTTTGAGTTCGATGAAGGTCACGCCGGGTGTGGCGAAACCGCTGGCCAGGTCGGCCTGCAGCGCGTCCAGATCACGCGGCTGGCGCACCGCGCAACCAAAGGCACGGGCCAGGCCGATGAAGTCCGGATTACGCGGCAGCACGCCGACCGGCTCGATGTTCAGGCCGAGCATGTCATCGCGGATCTGCCCGAGGGCGTCATTGTTCCACAGCAGCACCACCAACGACCGGTCCAGTTCCTCTACAGCCGTGGCCAGCTCCTGGGCGGTATAAAGGAAACCGCCGTCGCCCACCAGCACCAGGCCTGGGCGATGGTCGGTGGCAAGCATGCCGCCAATACCGGCCGGCAGGCCGTAGCCGAGTGTGCCGTAGCCGGTCGGATGCAGCCAGCTGCGCGGCGCCCGGCTGGCGAAGGCGTAGTTGCCGGTGTAGGCCAGTTGGGTCATGTCGCTGCTGATGAACGCATCGTCGGGCAGCACGGCGGCAATGCGGTCAAGAATCGCCTGATGGGTGGCCTGCAACGGTGCATGCCCATGACGAATGGCCTGGCGCAGGTTGCTCACCGCTTCGCTCGCCTGAGCAGGGTCTCGGTCGAGTGCAGGCAGGTGTTCGAGCAAACCGTCCACGGTTTGCCGGGCATCGCCCTGCAGGGCAATGGCACAGGGGTAGAAATCGTTGAACTTGCGCGGGTCGATGTCGACGCGCAGCAGCTCGCCGCGGATCGGCAGACGCTCGCGCCAGAAGTCGGTGTCGGCCATTTCGGTGCCTACGGCAAGCACCACATCAGCCTGGCTGATCAGTTGCCAGCCGGGTTCGACGCACAGACTGGCGCCGGCATTGAGTGGCGCGTCTGGTGGCAGCAAGCCCTTGCCGGCCACGCTGGTGAACAGTGGCGCTGCCAGCCGTGTACTGAGTTGCTGCAACTGCTCAGCCGCGTGCAACGCGCCACCCCCGGCAATGATCATCGGCCGCTGGGCGGCGGCAAGCTTCAGGGCAGCCTGCTCGAGGGTTTCGCGGCACGGCTGGCCACGCCCAGGACGGCGTACCACCTCGTCGCTCCAGTCCCGGCTGACCGATGCCGCCAGCACGTCCAGCGGCACCGAAATGTGCACCGGGCGCGGCCGTTCGCTGTCGAACACTGCCCAGGCGCGAGCGATCAGCTCGGGCAAGTCGTCGCCCTGCAGGGCCACCGCAGAAAACGCCGTGATGGGCGCAGTCATGGCGCGCTGGTCCTGGGTTTCATGCAGGCAGCCCCAGCCCTTGCCCAGGCTGGCGGTGTGGTTGACGCTGGAAATCACCAGCATCGGCACCGAGTCGGCATAGGCTTGGCCGATGGGGGTGGCGACGTTGGTCACGCCTGGGCCGGTAATGACGAAACACACCCCCGGCTTGCCACTGACCCGCGCATAGCCGTCGGCCATGAAGCCGGCGCCCTGCTCGTGGCGGGTCAGTACATGGCGAATGCCACTGCCCGGCAGGCCGCGGTAGAGCTCCAGGGTATGTACCCCAGGGATGCCGAACACGGTCTCCACGCCGTAGTTGGCCAACAACCGCACCAGCGCCTGGCCGGCCGTCAGGGTAAGGTCATTCATGTCGTTCTCCTTGCGCCTGGCCGAGGCGGATCAGCGCGTCGACCGCGGTGGTGCCGTGGGCACCGACCATCAATGGGTTCACATCCAGCTCCAACAGCTGCCCGGCGTTTTCGCAGGCGTAGTCGGCCACCGCACGGATAGCTGCGACCAAGGCGTCGAGGTCGGCAGCCGGGCGGCCACGGAAGCCTTGCAGCAGGCTGGCACTGCGCAGGTTCAGCAGTGCGGCGCGGATGGCGCTGTCGGTGGTGGGCAACAACAGGCTCACACTGTCCTTGAGCAGTTCGACCAGCACGCCGCCGGCACCGATCACCAAGGCCAGGGCAAAGTCGTGTTCACGTTTGATACCCACTATCAGCTCGGCCAGCGGCGGCTCGGCCATGGGTTCGAGCAGTACCTGGTCGAACGCGACGTGCGGGGCGTAGGCAGCGATGCGCTGGCGCATCTGCAACAGTGCAGCTTCCAGGGCGGCGGCATCACGCAGGTTCAGCGCCACCGCACCGGCTTCGGTCTTGTGCGGCAGCTGTGCGCTGACCGCCTTCAGTACCAGCGGGTATCCCACGCGGGCGGCGTCTGCCACAGCGCGCTCGGACGTACTCAGCACACCTGCCGGCACCGGCAGACCGAAGGCGCGCAGGGCCTGCTTGGATTGCCATTCGTCCAACAGTCGGCTTTCGCCCGTGAGGGCATGCGGGCACAGCGGTACCCGCGCAGCCTCGCCCTGGTCCAGTAACCGCTGGCGGTTCCTTTGGTAAGCGACGATGCGCCCCCAGGCCGCCAGGCCGTCTTCCACGCCCTGCAGGGCAGCGATGCCCCGCGCATGCAGTCGCTCACGCGCACTGGCAGGCAACAGTTCCGGGAAAGCCGAGGTGACGAAGCCGATCTTGCCGTGGCGTTCAACGGCATCGCAGTACAGCCCCAGCAGCAGGTCGCATTCCTTGCGCTCGCCGGTGAAGGCCGCCGGGTAGTCCAGCACCAGCATCGCCGCGCCCGCGGCGCCGCTCAGGGTGTTGTCGAGCATGCGTTGCAGGGCGGCTTCATCGCCCCAGATGGCAGTGGTGAAGTCCAGTGGGTTGACCAGGTTGGCATAGCCCGGCAACACCTCGGCCAGTGCCGCCACCTGCCCTTGCTCGAGCTTCGGCAGTTGCAGATGGTGGCGTTCGGCATAGTCGGCAATCAGGCCGGCATCGCCGCCTGAGCAGGCCAGCGCAATCAGCTCGCCATCTGCCGGCAAGCGTCCGCAGGCTGCGGCCTTGAGCGTTTCGACAAAGCTCACCGGGCCGCTGACGCGGATCACGCCCAGGCGCTGGAACAGGCTGTCGTACAACGCATCGGAGCCGGACAACGAGCTGGTGTGGCTGAGCGCCAGTTCAGCGCCGATCTGCGAAACGCCCGTCTTCAGGGCAATGATCGGCGTACCCTGCTGCAATGCCTTGTAGGCGGCGCGTGCAAAGCCCGGCACGTTCTTCAAGCCTTCCAGGTGCAGGCCGATGGCGGTTACCCGTGGGTCGTCGAGCAGCACATCCATCAGCTCGGCCACACCCAGTTGCGCCTGGTTGCCGACCGAGGCCATGTAGGCCACCGGCAGCGAGCGGTCGCTCATGGACAGGTTGTAGGCAAAGTTGCCGCTCTGGGTGAGGATCGCCACGCCCTTCTCCACCTGCTGGCCGCCATGGGCCACCGGCCAAAGGGCTGCACCGTGCAGGTAGTCGAGCAGGCCATAGCAGTTGGGGCCGAGCAGGGCCATGTTGCCGGCCGCAGCGAGCAGGCGCTGCTGCAACTGGCAGCCCTCTTCGCCGCTTTCGGCAAAGCCGGAGGCATAGCAGATGGCACCCCCGGCGCCACGCGCGGCCAGCTCGGCAACGCACTGCAACGTCAGCTCACGGTTGGTGGCGATGAACACCGCGTCCGGGGCGTAAGGCAAGTCAGCCACGCGGGCCACGCAAGGGATGCCTTCCAGGCTTTCATGCTGCGGGTTGACCAGCCACAGCTCACCGGCAAAGCCGCCTTCGGCGCAGCGCTTGAGCGCCCGCGCCATGCTGCGCCCGCCAACGAAGGCCAGGTGCCGGGGCGCCAGCAGGCGCTTGAGGTTGTCACGAATCGATTGCGACATGGGTGTTCTCCTGGCGCTCAGCGCAGCAGCGGGCGCAGCAGTTCGCGGGCAATGATGTGCCGCTGGATTTCCGAAGTACCCTCCCAGATGCGCTCGATACGCGCGTTGCGCCAAATGCGCTCAACCGGCCCTTCGTCCATCAGGCCCATGCCGCCGAAGATCTGCACGGCTTCGTCGGCGACCTTGCCCAGCACTTCGCTGGCAAACAGCTTGGCCATGCCGGCTTCACCGTCGGTCATGTTGCCCTGGTCCATCTTCCAGGCGGTGTGCAGGGTGAGCATCTCCGCGGCGCGGATCTGCGTGGCCATGTCGGCCAGCTTGAACGACACCCCCTGGTAGCTGCCGATGGCCTGGCCGAACTGCTTGCGGTCGGCGGCCCATTGCAGTGACAGGTCGAGGGCGCGCTGGGCCTGGCCCACGCAGTTGGCGGCGACCATCACCCGGCCGGCGGTAAGCCAGGCATTGGCCACTTCCCAACCTTTGCCCACTTCGCCCAGCACCTTGCTGGCCGGCACCCGGCAGTCGTCGAAGAACAGCTCGTAGGTGTGATAACCACGGTTGCTCACGCACTTGGGACCACGGCGGATGGTCATGCCCGGCGTACCCCGGTCGACCAGCAAGGCGGTGACCGCATTGCGCTTGCGCCCGTTGTGCTCGTAGGTGTCGGTGACCGCGAAGACGATGGCAAAATCGGCGTGGCCGGCGTGGCTGATGAAGTGCTTGCTGCCGTTGATGACAAAGTCATCGCCCTGGCGCACGGCGCGGGTCTTGATGGCGTTGGCATCGGAACCGGCACCCGGTTCGGTGAGGGCAAAGCAGTCGGTTTTCTCGCCCTGCACACAAGGCAGCAAGTAGTCGTTGATCTGCTCGTCCTTGCAGGCCATGAGGATTTTCGACGGCCGTGCAACGAAGACATGCAGCGCCCAGGACACCTTGGACAGCTCACGTTCGATCAGCGCCTGGGACAGGTAGTCCAGACCGCCCCCTCCCACTTCCTCGGGCATGTTGAATGCATAAAAACCGGCTGCGATGGCCTTGCCACGGATCTGTGCGGCCAGTTCGGGTGATACGGCGTCGGCGCGGTCCACCGCTTCCTCATGGGGCAGCAGCTCCTTGGCAACAAAGCTGCGTACCGCTTCCACCAACATTTCTTGTTCTTGGGTCAGTTGGAAATTCATCTGCGAAGGTCCTGATGAGGGTCGGGTATCGGATTACTGGCCGGTAAAACGGGGGGCGCGGCGTTCAACCGAGGCTTGCAGGGCCTCGGCGCCATCCTGGCTGCGGCCGCACAGCAGGCCGGCGTGGCGCTCGGCCTCCAGTTGCTCGGCGAGGGTGCGCCGGGCGCCGTCGCGGATCAGCTGCTTGGTCTGCGCATAGGCGAACGTCGGGCCATTGGCCAGGCGCCCGGCCAACTCGGCCGCCACGGCGGGCAGTTGCTCGTCGGCGCAGACTTCGCTGACCAGCCCAGCCGCCAGGGCACGCTCGGTGCCCCACAGTTCATCGAGGAACAACAAGCGCTTGGCCTGCTCGCTGCCGATCAGCCGTGGCAGGTGCCAGCTGGCGCCAGCATCGGGGCTGTAGCCCATGCTGGTGTAGCCGGCCTTGAAGCGCGCCGAGGCGGCGGCGATGCGCAGGTCGCAGCACAGGCTGAGGTCCATGCCACCGCCCACGGCGGTGCCGTTGATGGCGGCGATGGTGGGTTTGTCGAGGCTGTGCAGGCGCAACATCAGGGCATGGGCAGTTTCGGTCCAGCCATAGCTTTCCAGGGTGCCGGCAGCTTCGGCGGCAGCCCATTCGGCCAGGTCGGCGCCAGCGCAGAAGCTGCGGCCGCTGCCGGTCAGCACCACCACGCGTACGGCGGGGTCGTCGGCATGGCTGTCGAGCAAGGCGTGCAGTTGCTTGAGGGTGGGAATGTCCAGCGCGTTGCGCTGCTCGGGGCGGTTGAGGGTGATCCAGGCAACGCCAGCTTCGACCTTGCTCAACAGTGGCGACAACGGGGTAGTCATGGGGGCCTCGGTGTTGTTGTGATGGTTTTGGAGGGCTTGACGAGGAAGATACTAAACGAGTGTTCAACAAGACGGGATGGGCTGTTACAACTTCGCACAACTCGGTATCTGGCGTTACACAAGGGCGTTCGTCGTGACGGCTTTATGGCCTGTGAGATCGCGCACCGCGCGGGCGGTGCTCGATCTCACAGGTGCTGAACATGCAGCGATTGACACCCGCCGGCGACGAGCTGCGGTGTCAAACCCCTGGTGCGCTGGGTGCGAAGGCCCCCTGCCGGCGGCGGTTGACGAAGAAGTACGCCGCATAGCACAGGGCAATGAAGCCAAAGCCCCAGTACAGCGACGGTCGTTGGGTTTCATCCAGCGCCAGGAACACGAACAGCGAGCTGCACAGGGTGATGCACAGCAGCGGCACCAGCGGGTACAGCGGCGCCTTGTACTTCAGGTCCTGCACTTGCCCCCCGTCGCGCAGCCAGGCCTTGCGGAAGCGGTACTGCGCCAGGGCGATGACGATCCAGGTCACGGTGCCGGACATACCGCTTACCGCCATCAGCACCATGAACAGCGTGTCAGCCGCAACGAAGCTGGTCATCAGCGAAATCAGCGCAAAGCACAGGGTGATGCTCAGCGCCCGCAGCGGCACACCACGCTTGCTCAGCGGCGACAGGCTTTTCGGTGCCATGCCAGTCTTGGACATCGCCCAGAGGATGCGCGTGGAGGCATACAACCCAGAGTTACCCACCGAGAGGATGGCCGTGAGGATGACGAAGTTCATCAAGTCGGCGGCGTAAGGGATGCCGACCATGTCGAACACCTGCACGAACGGGCTTTCCATCAGACCGGCCTGCTCGTGCGGCACAATGGCCGAAAGCACGGCAATCGCCAGCACATAGAAGATCAGCACGCGGAACACCACATTGCGCACCGCCCGCGGGATGCTTTTTTCCGGGTGCTCGGTCTCACCAGCCGCCACCCCCATGATTTCGCAACCCTGGAAGGCATAGACCACGGTCATCATCACCGCGAACACTGCCGACAGGCCGTGGGGGAACAGCGACTCGCCCACCAGGTTGTTCAGCATCGGTGCGGGTGCCCCGCTGCTCAGGGGGATGGCACCGAAGATCACCAGCAGGCCAATGACGATGAAGCCGAGGATGGTTGCCACCTTGATGCCCGAGAACCAGTACTCGGCCTCGCCAAAGGCACGCGTGGCCAGGGCGTTGAGGCCGAACAGCACCACCACGAACAGCGCCGACCAGTACCAGATCGGCACCTCCGGGAACCAGCGGGTCATCAACATGCCGGCAGCGGTGAACTCCAGGCCTACGGTGGTGGCCCAGCTCATCCAGTACACCCAGCCGATCATGAAGCCGGTGGCCGGGCCAATGTACTTAGTGGCGTGGGCCTGGAACGAACCGGACACCGGCATCTGCACCGACAGCTCACCCAGGCAGACCATCACCAGGTACATCAGCAAGCCCGCGACCAGGTAAGCCAGGATCGCGCCCACCGGCCCACCCTGATTGATGGTTACGCCCGAGCCCATGAACAGGCCGGTTCCAATAACCCCACCCAGCGACAGCATGAAGATGTGTCGGCTTTTCAGGGCGCGGGTGAGCTGGATCTTTTCAACGTTGTCAGTCATGGCGCACCTCACCATTGCGGCAGGTACGTGTGGCGATGCGAACGAGGGGCTGAGCGCTACGGCATGTCATTATTCTTGTCTCCAATAAGCCTCATGGACCGCGTGCAACACGGTTGCCATGGATTATTGGAAACGGATGTAAGGTGCCGTTGTACGAACGGATCGAAGATGTAAAAAGTCGTAAGTTTTTTGTACGTCAGCTCTGAATCAACTGTTCCAGGGTCGCACGGGCCTGGTCGAGCTGGCTTGCCAGTGGCTCGGCCAGTGCGTTCAGCGCCTGCCCATCATGCTGGCGGGCTGCGTCTTCCAGGCGTCGCAACAGCGCAGCCAGGCCAGAAAAACCCAGGGAGTCGCAACTGCCGGCCAGGCGATGGGCCAGGTGCAGCACCTCGGTAAAGTCCTGGGCTGGCAGCGCCTCGGCCAACGCCGTGGCGTGCTGCTCCAGTGACTGGCGCAACACATTCAGCAGGCCCTGCAGCTTCTGCTCGCCCAGCAGCGAGCGGTGGGTGGCCAGCAGCGACCAGTCCATGTTTGCGTCAATACCGGCCTCTTCAGTCGGCGTTGCGTCGGCCAGCGCCTGGCGCAGGTTGGCCAGCCGCAGGGGCTTGGCCAGCACACCTTGCATGCCGGCTTCCAGGTAATCCGACAGTTGCCCCGGTTGCACGCCAGCGGTCAGCGCCACTATCCGGCTGTGGTGGTTAGGCCCGGGGGTGGCGCGAAGCTGCCGGCACAGTTCCACCCCGCTCATGCCGGGCAGGTGAACGTCCAGCAGGATCAGGTCGAAGCGCCGCTGTGCGCACAACTGCAGGGCCTGCCCGGCATCCTCGGCAAAGCTCACCCGGTGGCCATCGCGCACCAGCAGGCCGCTCGCCACCTCACGGTTCAGCGCGACGTCCTCGACCACCAGGATATCCAGGCTGGCGCTCACCGACTGGGCCGGGGTATTGGCCGCAACCGGCTGCCCAAGGGCGATGTCGAGTTCGAACCAGAAGCAGCTGCCCTGCCCTTGTACACTGTCCAGGCCAATGCAGCCCCCCAGCTTTTCCACCAGGTGCTTGCAGATCGCCAGTCCCAGACCGGTGCCGCCGTAGCGGCGTGCCACGGCCTCGCTGGCCTGGACGAAGCGGTCGAAGATTTTTGCCTGTACGGCCGGCTCGATGCCGATGCCGTTGTCACTGACCGACAGCCGCAGGCGCTGCGTGGTCGCCTCGCTGACCAGCACCTGCACCTTGAGCCGCACCTGGCCGTGCTCGGTGAATTTGATGGCATTGGCCAGCAGGTTGCTGAGCACCTGACGCAGGTACTGCTCGGCACCGTGCTGGTAACCGGCTAATTGCTCATCAATCTCCAGATGCAGTGTGTCGCCGTTGTCCGCGGCCATGGGTTCGAGCAGCGCCAGCACTTCCTGGCACAACTGGCGCAGCGAAAAGCCGACCAGCTCGGCGCGGCTCTCACCTTCTTCGAGCCGGGCGAAATACAGCACTTCGTTGAGAATCGCCAACAGCCCCTCGCCGGCCTTGTACAAGGCTTCCAGGCGCTGACGGTCGGCCGCTTCCAGCCGGCCACCGCGTAGCAGCTCGGCCATGCCCAGGATACCGTTGAGCGGGGTGCGCAGTTCGTGGCTCATGGTCGCCAGGAAGCGTGACTTGGCCAGGTTGGCGGCCTCGGCGTCATCCTTGGCCCGGGCCAGGCTGGCGGTACGTCGTTCGACCATGGCCTGCAGTTCGTCGCGCTTGTCTTGCAACGCCAGGCGGTCGCGCTCGCGGCGTTCAATGTCGCTGAGGATGGCGCGGCGCATATCGTCCAGGGCATTGGCCACCGTGTCGATCTCGTCAGGGCGCGATGAACGGCGGCGCCCCAGGCGCAACGGTTCCTGCCATTGGCCGGCGCCAATACGCCGGGCGAACTCGGCCATCACTTGCAGATGGCGGGTGACCAGGCGATAGAACAGCCCCGACAGCGCCACTGCCAGGCCACACAGGAACACGCCCATCCACAGCAGGCTGGCAAGGCCGGTGGCATACAACCGATGGTGCACCGCACCCAAGTCGATACTCACTTCAAGCTCACCCAGGTGCCTGGCGGGGCCCGAGGGGGGCTGATAATCCAGGGGGAAGCGCTCGATGCGCAGCGGCCCCTTGGGTTCGGCCTCCCCTCGCAGCAGTTGAAAATCGTCGCTAACCAAGCGCACCCGGGCCACGTCGGAAAAATCCACCAGGCCGCGCAATTGCGTATCCAGCTGCGCCTCGTCCAAGTCCCACAGGCTGCGCTCCAGGCTGGCGAGGTAGCCTGCGCGGATCAACGCCATGCGCGCCTCGATGTCGCGCATCTCGCGGCGGTATTCGAAATACAGCTGCACGCTACTGGCCAGTACGGTAAAGCACAGGCTGAACAACAGGATGAACCGCAGCAGGCGGCGCAGCAAGCCATCGGTGTGCAGGCGAATCATCGGGCATCTGCCGGCAGGTTGATCATGTCGCGGTAGGTGACCTCGCTCTGCTCCAGCCAGCGCGCGATCTCGCCAGCCTGGTTCATGCGCCGCAACTGCGCGTCGATTTCGTCCATGTGCTGGCTCAGGGGTGATTGCCGCGATACGGCTACCCGCAGGTAGTCCACGCTCAGCGCGCTGGGCAATACGCGGATGTCCTGCGCGCCGGGCAGGTGCTCGATGAACAGTTGGCCGGTGCGCCGCTCCTGGATCACATAGTCGATGCGCCCGCGGATCAGCTTGCCGAAGTTCTGCTGGCTGGAAGACACCCGCTCGATGTTCTGATGCCGGGCGACGAAGCGGTCGAATTCGGCGCCGTAGCTTTCGCCGTACAACAGGCCGCCGCGGTAACCCGCCAGGTCCTCCAGCTGCTGGAACTGCACCGGTCGCTTGCGGTTGTAGAACACGGCCACTTCCTCGCGCACCACCGGCTCCGTGGAAAAACGCATGCGCTGGTCACGCTGGTCGCTGTTGTAGGCCAGGACCACGTCCACCCGCCCGGCGGCGGCGTCCATCAGGCAGCGCTTCCAGTTGCCCAGCACCACGGTTTGCACCTCGTAGCCCATGCGCGCGAACAGTTCACGCACCACGGTTGGGGCCAGGCCGCGCACCTGGTGGCCGTCGCTCCAGGAAATGGGCGGGTACACCGGGTAGTCACAGTAACGCACGGGTTCACTGGCACTGGCGTGCAGGGTGGGCAACGTCAAGGCCAGCGCCAATCGCCAGGCGCGATGAATCATGCTGCCACGCTGGCAGTGAACAGGTAGCCGGTGCCGTGAATGGTGATGATCAACTGCGGTTCGGCCGGGTCGTCATGCAGCTTGCGCCGCAGGCGGCCGACCAGCACGTCGATGGAGCGGTCGTTGGGCACCCACTCGCGGTTGCGAATCTGGTCCATCAACTGGTCGCGGCTGAGGGTGTGGCCGCTGTTGCGCAGGAACACGCTGAGCAACTGGAACTCGCCGTGGGTCAGCAGGGTTTGCCCGCCACGGGCGTCGATCAGGCGCCGGCGGTCGGTATCCAGTGCCCAGTCGGCGAACTGCTTCAGCGATTGCGCGCAGGCCGGGGCGGGGTGCGCCTCGCGGGCATGGCGCACGCGGCGGATCAGGTTTTTCGCCCGGGACACCAGCTCGCGGGGGTTGAGTGGTTTGATCACGTAGTCATCTGCACCGCACTCCAGGCCAACGATGCGGTCTATGTCGTCATTGCGCCCGGTGACGAGGATGATGCCAACCTCCGAGCGCACCCGCAGTTCGCGGGTCAGGGTGAGGCCGTCCTTGCCGGGCAGGCGGATGTCCAGCAGCACCAAGTCGACATCCTGGCTGGCGAGCAGGGCTTCGGCCCTTTCCGCGGTGTCGGCGCAGTGTACGTCGTAGCCCTCCTGGGATAGGTAGGCCTGCAGCAAGTCACGAATAAGCGGATCGTCATCGACGATCAATACCCGAGGCGTCATTGCGTGTTGTCTCTTTTTTATTGGTGTTGTTCTACACACTCGCGACAGCAGCGTACTCGTTACTGAACAGGTGATCAACAGCCCTCGGGCAGGCTGAAGCGCCTCCGGCCGCCGGCCTGCAGGCCGTCGACCCATGCCTCGCAGATGATCACGCCCTGCTCGGGGCTGAAGGTGCCGGGGTTCAGGCCCGACTCCAGCCACAGGCCGTCGAGCAAGGCGCTCAGGCTGATGGCCGCCAGGTCGGCATCGAAGCCCTGCCAGCCCTCCTCTTCGGCCAGTCTGGCCAGTAGCTGGCCAAGTTCGTTGCGGTACTCGCCGTAGGAGTGGTCGTGCACCTGGTTGATCGCGTCGGCGGTCTTCACCGCGCCCCAGAAGGCCAGCCAGGCATCGAGCAATTGCGGGTCGAGCAGCTCGGCGCAGAACGAGGCACGGAAGAACGCCGACAACCGCTCGCGGGCATTGGGCGCAGCTTGGGCCATGGCCTCGCGCAACAAACCCATCACCCGACCGGTGACGGCCATGTAAGCCTCTGCCACCAGTTCGTCCTTGCCCGCGTAATGGTGGCTGATCAGCCCGACCGAGACCCCGGCCTCGGCCGAGATCTTGCGGATTGAAGCCCCCTGGAAACCATGGCGCTTGAGGCACACCAGGGTCGCCTCGACCAGGTTGGCTTTGCGCAGTTCCGGCAGCATGCGGTGGTAGCGGGCTTCCTGAGTCATCGGTGGGTCTCTGGTTAGGGGCTGGACTGAACGACTGTACAACAAGCCGGACTGCGTGATAAACCCTAAGCGCCACTGCCCGGCAGGGCCCCCTCACAACAACAAAAGCGGCTGCCATGAACGACCTGATCACACGCGAACTGGACCAAGGCCTGCTGACCCTGGCCTTCAACCGCCCCGACAAGCTCAATGCCCTGAACACTGCCATGTACCAGCTGCTGGGCGACCTGTTGCTGGCGGCAGGTGAAGACCCTGCTGTCGATGCCATTATCATCACCGGTGGGCCGCACTGCTTCAGCGCTGGCAACGACCTTCGCGACTTCCTCGACAACCCGCCCAGCGACCTGGACAGCCCGGTGTTCCGCCTGATGCGGGTGGTCATGGGCCTGGACAAGCCGCTGATCGCAGCGGTCAGTGGTGCGGCGATCGGCATCGGGGCCACCCTGTTGCTGCACTGCGACCAGGTGCTGGTCAGCCGCTCGACCAAGCTGCGCATGCCTTTCGCACCGCTGGGTGTGTGCCCGGAGTTTGGTTCCAGCCTGCTGCTGCCACGTGTGCTTGGCCAGGCCAGGGCGGCACGCTTGCTGCTGACCAATGCATTGCTGGATGGCGAACAGATGCTGGCCTGGGGGCTGGCCAATGAGCTGCATGAAAACGGCGAACAGTGCCTGGACGCTGCCCGCACACTGGCGCGGCAGCTGCAAGGCTACCCGCAGGCGGCACTGCGGATCAGCAAGCGGCTGCTCAAGGACAGCCAGCGGGCGGAGCTGGAGGCCACGGTGGCGCGGGAAAGCCGACTGTTCATCGAGTGCTTGCGTACTGAAGAAGCGCGGGCCGTGCTGCGAGGGCTGATCAAGGATTGAAGGGCCTGGCGCGACCTTTATGGGCGCAACTGTCTTGCGCAAACGTTGTTGCACTAGTACCCGGTCATCTCCAGATACCCGCGCCCGCCCGCACTCCCGTTCAAGCGTACCGGCCCTTCCCAATACGGGAACCGTGTCTGCATCCACGCCTGCGGCTCCACGGCATCGACCTGCACATCCACCCCATGCTCCGGCACTTGCACCCGCCAACGCGTGGGCACCTGCTTGCCGTTTTTCTGCGCAGACCAGGCCAGGGCCTGCAGCTGGATCTGTGCGGCGTCAAGCGCCATCACGTCCCCGTGTGGCCCTACCCAGGTCCCGGCGCGATACGGTTCCCCGTGGGCCTCCCGTACCTGGAACAGCATCAGCTTGGCGCCACTGTCCAGGTGCAGGGAAAACCAGTCCCAGCCGGTCTGCCCGGGCGCCAGCGGCTGACTGCTCCATTCCCGGTCCAGCCAGGCCTGCCCGGTAACCGCGATGCACAGGCTGCCACGCTGGACCTGCCCCTGGACCTGGTAGAACGGCTGGCTGTAATAGTACGAAGCCTGGCCCTTGCCTGATTTTTCGCTGTAGCCCTGCTCCCCATGCAGCACCAAGGGAAGATCGCTGTGCAACTGCAAGTCATAGCGAAATCCGTCGCCACTTGCGACCATCTGCAGGTGTTCAATGCCGCCCTGGCCCTGTAACACCCAGTCATTGATCCATGCACGAAACGGCTGGGCCTGCACGCCGGCCTGGCCGATCCCTCCCCGCGCCAGGGTTTCAGCAGCCTGATGGCCACCCGGCCCGGTCAGTGCTGCATGCCCCATCCACAGGTTCGGGCTGTTCCAGCCGCTGGTCTCCGGGCCGGTGCGCAAGGCCGAGCGGAACAGTGTCCACTGGGCACCCCAGTCACGGCCCTGGGCGTCCTTGAGGTTGGCGGTGACATACCACCACTCGATACGAAAGCCGTCGTGGGGGCCGTGGTCATGCGGGAAGACCAGACGATGATCGCGGGTCACCTGGCTGAACTCGCCAGCCTGCTGCCCGAGCCCGGCATAGCTCTGCGGTGCAGGCTGATCACAGCCGCACAACAACAACCCGCTCAGCAACAGCCACGCATTAAGCTTCATCGGACAACGGCCTCAACAGTTCGCGCGGCTGGCGGCGCGCCAGCTGCCACAGCGGCCAGGCACAGGCGATCAGGCTGGTGAGCATGCCCAGCACGGTCAGCTGCAGCAGTTGCATGGGGAACACATACAGCGGTAAACGCCAGCCGAATGCCTGCACGTTCACCACCGCGACCAGGCACCAGGCCAGCAGCAACCCAAGCGGGATTGCCAGCAGCACGGTGAAGCTGCTTAGCATGAGTGTCTGCCCCAGGCTCAGCCAGACCAGTTGCATGCGCCGCACCCCCAGCGCCCACAGCGGTGCCAACTGGCCCAGCCGGGCCTGGCCCAGGGTCAGCAGGTTGATGAACAACGCCACACCGGCCACGCCAAGGGTAAGGCTGTTGAGGGCTGCGGTGGCGGCAAAGGTGCGGTTGAACACGTCGGTCGACCAGCGTTTCAGGCGCGCCTGCTCGACCACCCGGCTGTCATCCAGGGCAAAGTGCCGTTGCAGCGCGGCCTTGAGCGATGCCACCCCTTCAGCGCTCAGGTCGACACTCAAGCCGGCCAGGGTTGCCTGTGGCCAGTGGGCGCGCAACCAGCCGGCATTGACCAGCACATGCCCCTTGGGGTTGCCGTAATCGGCATAGATCCCCACCACGGGCATGGCTGGCGTGTCTGCGGGCAGCTTCAGGCTGTCGCCCAGTTGCAGGTCCAATCGCCTGGCCAACTGCTCACTGAGCATCACGCCTTGTCCGCTGGCCAGTTGCTGCCAGGCGCGCGAATGCTGTTCCAGCAATGGCCAGCGCGTTCGATAGGCGGGGTGATCGACAATGCCCTGCACTTGCACCGGCCAACCTTGCAGCTGCATGTCTGCACGCCAGCCGGGCAGGACCACGCTGGCCACAGGTTGCTGCTTGAGCCACCCGACTATCTGCAAGCCTTGGGCCGTGTCCCGCGGGGTGACATACAGGTCGGCGGAGAGGCGCAGGTCAAGCCAACCGACAAACGTCTTGCGAAACCCCTCGGTCATGCTGCCCACGCCAACACTGGCAGCCAGGGCCAGCAAAAGGGCGACCAACGCCAGGCTCAGCGCTGGCAACTGCTGGCGGCTGTCAGCCACGAACCATTGCGCCAATGGCCGGTGGCAACGACGCGCCAGCCAGGCCAGTACCCGATCGAGCAACGCCGGCAACAGCAGCGCCGCCGCCAGCAGCAACCCTGCCAGCATGGCGAACGCGCCAAGCAGGCCAGCCCCGAAGACACCACAGCCCAAGGCCAGCAACAGCAGCAGGCCCGCTAGCAAAGCCTGCCGTTGCAACCATGGCCCCTGCGCCAGTCGCCAGGCCTGGGGTTGCGCCAGCGCCAGCAGAGGCAACCGGGCAGCGCGCATTACACTCTGCAGGCCGGCCAGCAATGCCCCGAGGACACTCACCAGCACACCCAGCAGCCACCAGCCCGCCGGCAGGCTCAACGTGCCGGCGACCTGGGCGCCATACAGGCCACGCAGGCTGGCGGCCACGTCGGGCAGCAGCCACGCGGCCAATGCGTAACCACTGGCCACCCCGGCCAGCCCACCCAGTGCCGCGAACAGGCCCAGCTCCAGCACCAGGGCACCCAGCAGGGTCTTCAGGCTGACGCCGCACGCGCGCAGGTTGCGGATCAGCCCACGGCGCTGCTCCAGCGCCAGACCGATTGCGGCGTGGGCGATGAACAAGCCGACAACGAACGCCAGCAGGCCGAGGGCGGTCAGGTTGAGGTGGAAACTGTCGGTGAGGCGCTGCAAGCCGCCATCGTCCTGCCGCGGCTGCAGTTCAAGGTGGCGGGCAATATCCGCAGGCAACGGCCCGGGCGTATCAGCCAGCAGCAGACGAGACAACTGCCCCGGTGCGTTCAGCAACGCCTGCGCGTGGCCGATGTCCACCACGATGACCCCGGGTGCCAACGCAGGCTGCAAAACCATAGGCGGCAGCAACTGCCCTTCACTGTCGCGGGTCGGCTGCCCGGGGCTTGTGTTCAGTTGACGCAAGGTGTCTGGCCCAACCCAGGCTTGCCCGGGCGTGCCGATGAACGCTTGCAGGTCGAATGCCTGCACCTGCACCCCGGCAATGCTGCTGGCAGGCGGCAGGCTCAACGGCTCGATGCCGATCAGTCGCACACTGCGTGCGGGCTCGCCCGGCAAGCGCAAGCGCCCTTCCAGCACCGGCGAAACAGCCCAGCCCTGCCTGCGCAGTTGCACGTACAACGCCTGATCGAAGCGCTCGCCATTGCGCGCGATCAGTTGCGCCTGCAACGGCCCGGTCAATACCGCGCTGGCCCGGGCATAGTCGCTGCGTGCCTGGCTGTTCAATGCCTGCACACCGGTCCACAGCGCCGTGGCCAGCCACAGGCCAGTGAAGATGCTGAAGCACTGCACACGATGGCGCCGCCAGTGGCTGAGCAGCGCCAACAGGGCCAGCGACAAAAGCTTCATCAGCCCTGCTCGGGCCGCACACGGCCGGCCTGCAGGTAGCAACGGTGCTGCAAACGCGCCGCCAGCCGCGGGCTGTGGGTCACCATCAGTACCCCGCTGCCGGCTTCGGCGACCAACTGCAGCAACAAACTCAGCACCTCGTCACTGCTGGCCTCATCAAGGCTGCCGGTCGGTTCGTCAGCCAACAGCCAGGCCGGGCGCCCGGCAAGCGCACGGCCGATCGCGACGCGCTGCTGCTGGCCGCCAGACAGTTGTTCCGGGTAACGCTCGAGCAGGTCCGCCAGGCCCAGGCGCTGCGCCAGGTAAGCCGTCCAATGCGGGTCATGCCGCCCGGCGAGGCGGGCCTGGAACGTAAGGTTCAGGCCCACGTCCAGGCTGCTGATCAGGTTGTACTGCTGAAACACCAGGCCGATCCCCTCCCGCCGCCACTGCGCCAGCGACGCTTCCGAACGGCCATCGAGCGGAACATCGTCGATCAGAATACGGCCGCTGTCCGCTCGGTCCAGGCCAGCCACCAGGTGCAGTAAAGTGCTCTTGCCGCTGCCCGACTCGCCCATCAGCGCCAGGCTGCTGCCCCGCGCCAGGCGCATGTCCACCCCCTGCAATATGGGGAGCGGGCCTTGGGGGGTGGGGAATGATTTGTAGAGTTGTTCGATGGCTAGCATCGAGTGGCCTTGATGGGTGGGGTGTCCCTTTAGGCATAGCAGGTTCGGCCAAGCCTGCTCCTGCACCGGCCGCTTTGATCGATCTCGCCGGTGCCTTCCTGTTCAGACGACGTGCTGCTGCGGCCGCCCCTTCGAATCTCAGGGCGACCGATCAATGGATCCACTAAAAACCGATAATCGCACAGAATTCGCATTCATCAAGCAAAATTCATTGACCATGCCCGCCAGTCGCAGCCTTAATGGATCCATTAAATAAAAACAAAACCCCGGAGAGCCTCCCATGTACCCTAAAAACACCTGGTACGTCGCCTGCACCCCCGACGAAATCGCCACCAAACCCCTGGGCCGGCAGATCTGCGGGGAAAAAATCGTGTTCTACCGCGCCCGAGAGAACCAAGTCGCCGCCGTCGAGGACTTCTGCCCGCACCGCGGCGCACCGTTGTCGTTGGGCTATGTCGAGGACGGCAACCTGGTGTGCGGCTACCACGGCCTGGTCATGGGTTGCGACGGCAAGACCGTGTCGATGCCGGGCCAACGGGTGCGTGGCTTCCCTTGCAACAAGACCTTTGCGGCCGTCGAGCGCTATGGCTTCATCTGGGTCTGGCCCGGTGACCAGGCGCAGGCCGACCCGGCGCTGATTCCGCATCTGGAATGGGCGGTGAATGATGAGTGGGCCTACGGCGGCGGGCTGTTCCACATCGGTTGCGACTACCGCCTGATGATCGACAACCTCATGGACCTCACCCATGAAACCTATGTGCACGCGTCCAGCATCGGCCAGAAGGAGATCGACGAGGCACCGCCGGTCACCACCGTCACCGGCGACGAAGTGGTCACCGCCCGGCACATGGAAAACCTCATGGCGCCGCCGTTCTGGCGCATGGCCTTGCGTGGCAACGGCCTGGCCGACGATGTACCGGTGGACCGCTGGCAGATCTGCCGTTTCACCCCACCTAGCCATGTGCTGATCGAAGTGGGTGTAGCGCATGCCGGCAAGGGCGGCTACCACGCCGAGGCACAGCACAAGGCATCGAGCATCGTCGTCGACTTCATCACCCCGGAAAGCGATACCTCGATCTGGTACTTCTGGGGCATGGCACGCAATTTCGCTGCGCACGACCAGACCCTGACCGACAACATTCGTGAGGGCCAGGGCAAGATTTTCAGCGAAGACCTGGAAATGCTCGAACGTCAGCAGCAAAACCTGCTGGCCTACCCCGAGCGCAACTTGCTGAAGCTGAACATCGATGCCGGCGGCGTGCAGTCACGCAAAGTGCTGGAGCGGATCATCGCCAAAGAGCGGGCGCCGCAGCCGCAACTGATCGCCACCAGCGCCACCCCTGCCTGAGGAACAGCCGACATGATCGATGCCGTAGTGGTATCCCGTAACGATGAAGCACAGGGTATCTGCAGCTTCGAGCTGGCAGCGGCAGATGGCAGCCTGCTGCCGGCGTTCAGCGCCGGCGCCCATATCGACGTGCACCTGCCCGACGGGCTGGTGCGCCAGTATTCGCTGTGCAACCACCCCGAAGAACGCCATCGCTATCTGATAGGCGTGCTCAACGACCCGGCTTCGCGGGGCGGCTCACGTAGCCTGCACGAGCAGGTGCAGGCCGGCGCCCGGCTGCGTATCAGTGCGCCGCGCAACCTGTTCCCGCTGGCCGAGGGGGCGCAGCGCAGTGTGCTGTTTGCCGGCGGCATCGGCATTACCCCAATCCTGTGCATGGCCGAGCAGCTGTCCCACTGCGGCCAGGCCTTCGAGTTGCATTACTGTGCCCGCTCCAGCGAGCGGGCGGCGTTTATCGAGCGGATTCGCAGCGCGCCGTTCGCTGATCGGCTGTTCGTGCATTTTGACGAGCAGCCGGAAACGGCGCTGGACATCGCCCAGGTGCTGGGCAACCCGCAAGCTGATGTGCACCTGTATGTATGCGGGCCCGGCGGGTTCATGCAGCATGTGCTGAAAAGCGCGAAGGGGCTGGGCTGGCAGGAGGCCAACCTGCACCGCGAGTACTTCGCCGCAGCACCGGTGGATGCCAGCAACGATGGCAGTTTCTCGGTGCAGGTGGGCAGCACGGGCCAGGTGTTCGAGGTGCCAGCCGACCGGACCGTGGTGCAGGTGCTGGAAGAGAACGGTATCGAGATCGCCCTGTCGTGCGAGCAGGGTATTTGCGGCACCTGCCTGACACGCGTGCTGCAGGGCACACCGGACCATCGCGATCTGTTTCTCACCGAAGAGGAACAGGCCCTGAACGATCAGTTCACGCCTTGCTGCTCGCGCTCGAAGACGCCGCTGCTGGTGCTGGACATCTGACCCGGCTTACGACGAGGGCAGGATGACTTTCATGCCCGCGTCCGCCGCTGCCCCGCCAAAGGTTTCGGCATAGCGCAAGGTGGCATTGGCGTGCTCGCGCATGATCGCTTCGGCGCGGGCACCCTGGCGGTTGACCAGGGCGTCGAACACGGCGTGGTGCTGCATGTGGGCGAAGTTGAAGCGCCGGTACTCGCGAGCCAGGTCATGGCGGTCCACCGCCAGTGCGGTGACCGAGGCGAATGGCAGGTGATCGTTGCGCGCCAGGGCAACGGCAATGGCCGGGTTGTGGCTGGCGTCGATGATCACCTGATGAAAGCGCATGTTCAGGTCGTGATAGACCTGCAAGTCGTCTTCGCTCACAAAGCCCTTGTCGAACAGCTGATCGCCGTCGACCAGGCATTGTTGCAACGCAGCGCGTGCTTGCACCGACAAGCCACGTTCTGCAGCCTGACGCGCCGCCAACCCCTCCAGCACACCGCGCACCTCGACCGCACCCGCGATGTCATCGGCGCTGACCGAACGCACCTGAAACCCCCGGCCACCAAAGCGCACCAGCAGGCCTTCCTGTTCGAGGGTGCGAAATGCCATGCGCACCGGCATGCGTGAAACGCCGAACAGTTCGGCGGTTGGGACTTCCATCAAGCGCTCGCCGGCCGCCAGCTCGCCCGAAGCGATCATCTTGCGCAACGCAACCAGCACCATTTGACCGGGTTTGCTCATCCAGGCGACTTCCAAAGACATGAGCGGGCATCTTAGCGCAAGCCGTGGGGTTGCTGCTGACCTGTTGTAGGAGCGGGTTTACCCGCGAAGCAGGCAACGCGGAACATGGCACCGGCTTTGCCGGTGTTCGCGGGTGAACCCGCTCCTACGGGGGGCGCGCGCCAAGAAACCCACCTGGCGCAAGACATGCGCCGTAGATGTAGGAGCGGGTTTACCCGCGAAGCAGGCGACGCGGTGCATGGCACCGGCTGCGCCGGTGTTCGCGGGTGAACCCGCTCCTACGGGAGGCGCGCGCCAAGAAACCCACCTGGCGCAAGACATGCGCCGTAGATGTAGGAGCGGGTTTACCCGCGAAGCAGGCAACGCGGTGCATGGCACCGGCTGCGCCGGTGTTCGCGGGTGAACCCGCTCCTACGGGGAGAGCGCGCGCCAAGAAACCAACCTGTCTCGAAACAGGCGCCGTAGATGTAGGAGCGGGTTTACCCGCGAAGCAGGCGACGCGGTGCATGGCACCGGCTGCGCCGGTGTTCGCGGGTGAACCCGCTCCTACAGGGGGCGCGCGCCAAGAAACCAACCTGTCTCAAGATATGCGCCGTAAATGTAGGAGCGGGTTTACCCGCGAAGCAGGCAACACGGAACATGGCACCGGCTGCGCCGGTGTTCGCGGCTGAACCCGTTCCTACAAGGTCAGCGGGTAGCTGACGATCAGTCGCGTCTGGTCGAAATCGCTGTTGAAGCTGCGCCGGTTGGTCGCGTTGTTCAGCCGGATGTTGAGGTTCTTCAAAGCCCCACTCTGGAAGGTGTAGTTCACCTCGGTATCGCGCTCCCACTCCTTGCCATTGCTGCCCGCCGCCGTGGTGGCGTTCTCGCCATGCCCGTACCGCACCATGGCCAGCAGCCCTGGCACACCGAGCGCGGCAAAGTTGTAGTCATAACGCACTTGCCACGAACGCTCGTCAGCATTGCTGAAGTTGCCGTTGAACATGTCGTTGCCCAGGGTTCGCCCACTGCTGCCGTACACCGACATCCACTGGCTGTCACCACTGACCTTCTGCAACCCCAGGTACAGCGTGTGGCCACTGTACGAAGCTGACAGCAAGGCGTAGCCGGTGCGGCTCTGGATGTCGCCGATGCGCGCCTGCCCGTCATCCCGGTCGATGAAGTAGCCAAGGTTGGCCCCCAACGTCCACTCCCCTACCCGCTGACTGTGCAGCAGGTTGAAGTAGCTTTGCTGGTAGATGTCCTCCAACTGCGAGTGCCAAGCGCCGATCAGTGTTCGCTGCTGGTTGAAGCGGTACTCGGCGCCGGCGTAGTTGAAGCCGTCCGAGGTGACCCCGGGCGCCGCCCAGGCAGACAGGTCCTGCATGTCCGAAGAGTGGCGCAGGCTCACCTCGCGGTACTGGCCGGCCTGCAGGCTCAGGCCTTCGATTTGCCGCGAGTCGAGCATGGCACCACGGAAGGTCTGCGGTAGCAGGCGGCCATCGTCGTAACGCAGCAGTGGAATATCCGGCAACAACTCCCCGACCTTCAGCTCGGTCGCGGACATACGCAGCTTCGCCGCCAGCCCGGCCCGACCGTAGTCGTCGGCCGCCCGCCCGTCATCGTGCACCGGCAACAGTTCTGAGCCGCTGGTACCGCCGCCGCTGTCCAGCTTCACGCCGAACATGGCGATACCATCCAGGCCAAAACCGATCAGCCCCGGGGTGTAGCCCGAACTGAACTTGAAGATGAAACCCTGGGCCCACTCTTCAACCTTGCCCTTGGCGGCCCCCGGGTCGCGGAAATCCCGGTTGAAGTAGTAGTTGCGCAGTGTCAGCCCACCCTTGGCATCTTCAAAGAAGCCCCCCTCTTGCGCCCAGGCCGGCAAACCAAGGCCAAACGCCAGCGAAACTGCCAGGGCCGAACGGGCCAGCGTGCAAGTTGTGTCCATCATTATTATTGTTCTCCGCGTTCAATAGGCGCAGCAGACCGCCCCAGGCCAGCATGACCCGGAGCAGTAAGTTGCATTCAGATACCCGGCCAGGCCGGGTTGCACTCAGTGACTCAGTGCATCAGCAGGCAAGGCGGACGCAGGCTTTGTCGTTGGGCGCAACAGCAGCAGGCAACCCGCGGCAAGCACGAACACGCTGGCAAACACGCCGTACAGATGCAGGGGTTGCCAGCCACCATCGAGCAGCACGCCAGCCACGGTCGGCGACAGGATTGCGCCCATGCGGCCGATGCCGATCCCCCATCCCACACCGGTGGTACGTACCGATGCGTCATAGACCACCGGCGACAAGGCATACAGCCCAGCCACGCAGCCGTTGGAAAACAGCCCGATCAGCAGGCCCAACGCCAGCGCCGCAGTGACCGAGGCGCCATTGGCCACGAACAGCACCAGCAGCGCGGCGGTAATGAGCATGAACAACGCCAGCACGCGCGTCAGTGGCCAGCGCGAAGCCAGGCCGCCGATCAGCGCCGCGCCAAGGATGCCGCCCACGCTCAACAGCACCCCGCCGGTGATGCCTTGCTGGGCCGACAAGCCGGCGGCCACCAACAGTTTCGGCGTCCAGCTCATGACGAAGTAGAAGCCGAACATGACCAGGAAGAACAGCAACCAGATCACCAGCGTGGTGCGGCGCATGGCCGGCGCCAGCAGCTGCTTGAAACCGCTGCTGGCACCTTCTGCCCGTGCGGCAACAGCCGGCAGTTGCGCCAATGCCGGCTGGCCGAGGCGCACGGCCAGGCGGTTAACCCGGGCCAGCGCATTGGCCGGCCGGCGTGCCAGCAGAAAGTCCAGCGACTCTGGCAACCACAGCAGTACCAGCGGGATTACCAGTACGGTGACGATGCCGCCAAACAGAAATACCGAGCGCCAGCCCCAATGCCCCAGCAGCCATACCGCCAGCAAACCGCCCAGGGTCGCACCCAGCGCATAGCCAGTGGACTGCAGGCTCACCGCCAAGCCGCGCCAGCGTTTGCTGGCATATTCACTGGCAATCACATTGCTGCTGGCCAGGATGCCACCGATGCCCAGCCCGGTCAGGCCACGCAGCAGCGCCAGTTGCAGCGGGCTCTGGCTCAGTGCCGAGAGCAGCATGCCGATACCGGACAGCGCCAGGCACAGCAGGATCAGCGGGCGTCGGCCAAAGCGGTCAGCCCACGGCGCGATGAACAATGACCCGGCCGCCATACCGAACAAGCCGGCACTGAGCAGAAGCCCGACCTGCGCCCCGTTCAGGCCCCACTCGGCAGACACCGAGGCGGCGGTGAAGGCCATGACCAGCACGTCGAAGCCATCGATCATGTTGAGGATGATGCAAATACCAATGGCCAGGCACTGAAAGCGACCCATCGGGTCGTTGTCCAGACGTTGCTTGAGATCGGTATTCATGGGGTCACCTGCCGGCCAGGCTTGGCCACAGGCGAGAGGAACGATGCGCACGCGCAGGCGCAACGGGAGGAACCCTGACGGTTCAGTGCCGCTGGATAGCCATTCATGACTGGACCCTTTTTGTAATTGTTATCGCATACGGCAGGAGGGCTCCGGCCGTTGTCAGGCGCTAATCAACCAGATAATGGATCCACAAACAACGTTACGAAAGCACTGCCTATCAATCAGGCGCGACCAACCTCAGCTCATCGTTAGGAAAAATCATATTTTTTATAATTAAAAT